>JAHWJJ010000468.1 GCA_019348475.1 Gemmatimonadota bacterium
TGCACCCGGCCGTCGCGCATCAGGTCCTCGGCCACGCGGCGGGCCAGGTTGATGGGCACCGCGAAGCCGTAGCCGGAGTAGAACCCCGTCGGCGAGGCGATGGCGCTGTTGATGCCGATCACCCGCCCCTGCAGGTCCACCAGCGGCCCGCCGCTGTTGCCGGGGTTGATGGCCGCGTCGGTCTGGATGAAGTGCTCCAGCGGGGCCTCGGCGCCGCTGCGGCCCATGATGCCGATGCTGCGCCCCTTGGCGCTCACGATCCCCGCCGTGGTGGTCTGGCCCAGGTCCAGCGGGTAGCCCAGCGCCAGCACCCAGTCACCCACCTCCAGCGCGTCGGCGTCGCCCAGGCGCACCGTGGGCAGGTTGCGCGCGTCCACCTTGACCACGGCGATGTCGGTGTTGGGGTCCCGGCCCACCACGCGGGCCTCGAACTCGCGCTTGTCGGCCAGGATCACGTTCACCCGGTCGGCGCCCTCGACCACGTGGTTGTTGGTGAGGATGTAGCCGTCGGGGGTCATGATGAAGCCGGAGCCGCTCCCCGCGCGCGGCGCGCCGCCGCCCTGGCCGCGGAACATGTCTTCCCACGGGGTGCCCCGCAGGTGCGGCGGCACCTGCGCGCTCACGCTGCGCGCGGCCTGCGTCACCCGCACGTGCACCACGCCGGGCATGGCGGCGCTGCTGGCCGCGCGAAAGGCCCCGGACAGGTTGTTGGCGCTGGCCACGGCGGCGGCCGGCGCGGCGGACTGGGCCCGCAGGTCCGGCAGCGGATCGCGCGCCACGTCGGCCAGCGTCATCCCCGCGGCGGTCCCCGCCACCAGCACGCCGGGAAGGGCGAGCTTGCGAAGCGTTCCGTTCATCGTCACTTATCCCCCGGTCTCAAGGTTGCACCCATGCTCTTGCCGGGGACCCGTACACGACGGTGCCAACCCCCGTTCCGGCAAGGGATTAGCGGACGATTAGGCGCCGCTTAACCGCTCTTAATCCAGGGCACCGATGCGCATTCTGGTCGTAGAAGACAATCCGCGGATCGCCGCGTTCCTGCAGAAGGGACTGCGGGAAGAGGGGTACGTGGTCGAGGTCGCGGGCGACGGCGACGCGGCGTTCGAGAAGGCGACCACCCAGGGATTCGACGCGGCGGTGGTGGACGTGATGATCCCCGGCCGGTCGGGGGTGCAGCTCGTCCGCGACCTGCGCGACCGCGAGATCCGCCTTCCCGTCCTTCTGCTCACCGCGCGCGACCGCACGGAGGACAAGGTGGCGGGGCTGGACGCGGGCGCGGACGACTACCTGACCAAGCCCTTCGAGTTCTCCGAGCTCACTGCCCGCCTGCGCGCCCTCCTGCGCCGGCTGGGCAGCCCCGGCGCGGCGGCCACCCTCAAGGCGGGGGACCTGGAGATGGACCCCGCCACCCGCGACGTGCGCCGCGGGGGGCAGGCGGTGGAGCTCACGCCGCGCGAGTACGCGCTGCTGGAGTACCTGCTTCGCAATTCGGGGCGCCCCCTGTCGCGGGCCGCCATCATGGAGCACGTGTGGGGCATTCGCTTCGACCCGGGAACCAACATCGTGGACGTCTGCATCAACTCCCTGCGCACCAAGCTGGACGACCGCGAGCGCGCCCTCATCCAGACCGTGCGCGGCGTGGGCTACGCGGTGAAGCCGGCGGCGGAATCGTCCCCGGAGGTGCCGGCGGAGGCGGCCGCGGAGCCGACGGCCGAACCGGACGCGGAGCCGGCGCAATGAGCTTTCGCCGGCCCAGCCTGCGGCGCGAGATCGTCCTGGGCTACTCGGCCATCCTGCTGGTGGCGCTCTCGCTGTTCGCGGGCGCCACCTACGCCATCCTCCGCAGCTCGCTCGCCAACGCCGGCACGCAGTCGCTGCGGCAGACGGCGCTCGCGGCGGAGCGCATCGTCATCCCCCGCGGACTGCCGGTGGTGTCGGTTTCGGAGGAGCTGCTCCCCCCCACGGCCGGGGCGGTGGAGGTGCTGCGCCGCCGCACCCGGCTGGCCACCGGCGACGAGCTGAACATCGTCGTGGCGCGCACGGGCCACGTGGAGCAGCACACGCTGCGCTCCTTTGCGCTGATCGCGCTGATGCTGATCCCCATTACGGCGGTGCTGGCGGCGGTGGCGGGGCGCTCGATGGCGGACCGCATCCTCCAGCCGCTGAACCGGCTGGTCACCGCGTCGCGGGAGATCGGCATCGGCGGGCTGTCGCGGCGCGTGGACGAGCCGGAGCGCCCGGCGGAGCTGCGCGAGCTGGCGCTGGCGTACAACGGCATGCTGGAGCGGCTGGAGCGCGCGGTGGTCACGCTGCGCAGCTTTACGGCCGACGCCAGCCACGAGCTGCGCACCCCGCTGACGGCCATTCGCGGGACCGCGGAGGTGGCGCTGGCCCGCGACCGCACGGCCGACGAGCTGCGGGGGACGCTGGAGGAGGTGCTGGACGAGACGGGGTCCATGCTGCACCTGGTGGAGGACCTGCTCGTCCTGGCCCGCGGCGAGACGGCACAGGCGGAGCCGGTGGGGGCGGTGGACCTGTCCGCCGTGCTGCGCGACGTGCAGGAGGTCGGCGAAGCCCTGGCCGGCGGCAAGCCGGTGCAGGTGCGCCTGGACGCGCCGGAGGGGCTCTCCGTCGCGGGCGACGCGGGGGCGCTGCGGCGGCTGCTGCTGAACCTGGTCAGCAACGCGGTCAAGTTCACGCCCCATGGCGCCGTGACCATCACCGCGCGCCAGGTTCCCGCCGCGGAGGCCGCGGTGGCCCCGGCGGAGGGGGCGCGGGCGGAGGACGGAGGCGGGTTCGTGGAGGTGCAGGTGGCGGACACGGGGATCGGCATTGCGCCCGACGACCTGCCGCGCGTCTTCGACCGCTTCTACCGCGCGGACGCGGCGCGCGTGACCGGCGGCACCGGGCTGGGGCTGGCGATTGCGCTCATGGTGGCCGAGCGCCACCGCGGGACGCTGTCGGTGGAGAGCACGCCGGGCGTGGGGAGCGTTTTTACGCTGCGGCTGCCGGCCTTGGTGAAGGGGTGAAGGGGTGAAGGGGTGAAGGGGTGATGGAGTGATGGGGTGATGGGGTGATGGGGTGATGGGGTGATGGGGTGCGGGGCGGGGCGGGTGATTGCGCGGGTCGTGTGGCGTCGCGGGATTTCGGGTGTCGATGGGGTCGGTGGGGTTGAGGTGGTTTGATACGCGCGGCCGGGACCACCACCGGTTGAAACCCGTGGCTGGAAATGCCATAAGCCCCGCCCTGGGCTCGCGGAGCTCGCCCGGCGGGGCTTCACCTGCTCTGGATGGCCGGGCCGTGCGCGTCGCCTGCCTTCGCCGTGCGCGACGCCCGCTTTACGGCCCGGGGCCGATGCACGTGAGCGGTTGAAGCCCCGTTCGGCGAGTGTAACGAGCCGAGACGGGGCTTGTGGC
>JAHWJJ010000469.1 GCA_019348475.1 Gemmatimonadota bacterium
ACGAATCCAGCAGCTCCGAGATGCGGTTCGGGTCGTGCGAGGCGATGATCATCCCTTGCGCGTCCGGTCAGCTCGTCGTTCGGAAGTTGCGGGCCTCGAATGAGGTTGAGGTACGTGACCGCAACGCCTTTGATGCGAAAACGATTCAGCGTGCGCGCGCAACCAGTTCCTGAATGCGGCGCACCCCTTCCGCCACGGACGCCTCCTCCGGCCCGAACGAGAAGCGCGCGTAGGTGCGAAAGCGCGAGGCGCGTCCGCTGCGGCGCTTGCCGGGGTTGATGTCGAAGAACTCGCCGGGCACGCAGATCACCTTCTCCGCCAGCGCCGCCTCGAAGAACCCCATCCCGTCGTTCAGCGGCTTGGGGAGCCCCGCCAGGTCGGCCCAGACGTAGAAGGTGCCCTCCGGCTCCGCGTCCAGCCGCATCCCCGCTTCGCGAAGGCCGTCGGTCAGAATGCGCCGCTTGCGCAAAAAGGTGTGGCGGATGGCGGCGGTCTCGGCTCGGACGTGGGCCGGGTCCAGCAGGGGGATGGCCGCGCGTTGCAGCGGGCGGCTGCCGCCGCCGTCCAGGAACGAGCCGGCGCTGGTGACGGCCTCGATCACGGAGCGCGGCCCCACCACCCAGGTGGTCCGCCACCCGGGGTAGCGCCAGTTCTTGGTGAGCCCGTCCATGATCAGCACGGGGTCCGCATCGACGTCGTCCACGTAGCGGGCGGCGCTCACCAGCCCCTCCTCGTCGGGCGAGGCGCACCAGGCGTAGTGCGAGTAGAACTCGTCCAGCAGCAGCGTGCACTCCAGCCGGCGCGCCGCCTCTACCCACGACGCCAGCTCCAGCCCGCGGATGGTTCTGCCCGTCGGGTTGGATGGATTGGACAGCAGCAGGGCCGAGAGCCCGCGGCCCATGATCTCGCGCTCCAGCTTGCCCATGTCGAAGCGGTAGCCGTCGCTCCCCTCCAGCAGGATGGGGATAGCGGTGAAGGCGCGAAAGATGTTGAGCAGCTCCTCGTACGCGGTGTAGTCGGGGAGAAAGTGGCCCAGGTTGATCTCGCCCAGCGCGGCCACCGTGCGCGTGAGTCCCAGCCGCCCGCCCCCGCAGATGCAGACGTTGTCCGCGGTGTACTGCGACGGCTTGTCGCGCCGGTACAGGTAGTTGTACAGCGCGGCCACGGCCGCACGCAGCTCCGGGATGCCGGCGACGGGAGCGTACTCCTGGTCCGCGGGGGTGATCGGCGCCTCCAGCACCCGCGGCGGCGCGCCGGCCAGGGCCCCGGTCTCCGGCATTCCCTGTCCCAGGTTGCACCAGTCCGGGTGCCCGTACGCGTACCCCAGCCGGCTCGCGTCCGCCATCACGTAGATCACGCCCGTGAAGGGCACCGCCCGAAACCCCGGCGCGGTGGGCGGAGCGACCGTCCTCTGTCTGCGTTCCATTAGTTTCTGTTCGATCGGATTCCCTGCACTCTCGTGCGGGGGAGTGTACCGCGTGCTGCCGCACCGGGCAATCCGGGACAGGTGCAGAACCGGCCGAAGTAAAAGCGCGCGGCCGGACACTGATCACGCTGCCGCCGATGCCATGAAAATGGCCGTGGCGAGCCGCTAGAGTGATGCACTTGCCCCGCTAGTCCGCGACCCTGACCGTCACCGACTTTGCGGCCAGCAGTCGGCCTTCGTCGTCGAAGAGGTGGTCCAGGGGGAGGGAAGCAAGGGCGCTCGGCTCGAAACGGGTGACTTCGACTGTCATCCGGTCCCCGCTGAACCTGTGGGACCATGCGGCGACGGCGCGGCCGCCGCGCAGCACCAGCGGATTGCCGTCGCCGCTGGTGGCGCCGGCGCCGCCCGTCTTCGCCTTGCTGTAGGCCAGCGGCAGGTGCTCGTCCGCGACGAAGCGCCGCCGCCCGTCGGGGGCGTAGCCCATGGTGTACGCGTCCCACTTCGGGAGCAGCGCGACCGCGTCGGGATCGACGGGCCCGGCGGAGGCGAACGCGGCCTGCTGCTCGGCCGGCAGCAGCATCCCGCCGCCGGCGTCGACCGTCTCCGCGCCGCGCAGCGCCTCCGCCGCGCGTTTCTGGCTGGTGCCGATCCACCAGGCCACGTCCTTCACCCGCGCCGGGCCGAACGCGCGCAGGTACTCCATGGCCAGCCAGCGCAGCGAACCATCCGCATCCGCCTCCTCCAGCGGACCTCCCAGCCACGCCTCCGCCGACACGTAGCGCAGCACGTCCGTGCGCAGGCTGCCGCCCAGCCGCAGCACCAGCCCCTCGGCGGCCATCACCCGCAGCGCCGTCATCAGGTTCGGCCCCATCCCGAACGCCTCCTGCGCATCCGCCGGGGTCATGGGCTCACGCAGGATCCGCGGCATCCGCCGCTTCAGCGCATCGTACTCGCCGCGCTCGATCTTGGCGTACGCCAGGCTGCCGGCGAACTTCTCCGGCGGCTGGCGCACGGCGGCGAAGATGTGCGGCGCCGTTTCCGCCGGCATCAGATGGATGGAGCCGCGCGGGCCCGGGAGCCGCACGACCGTCCGCCGCGCCTCCGCCTCTCGCAGCCATCCCGCTTCCAGGCCGCGGCTGCGGACGAGCAGCGACAGCGGCGCGGACGGATGGCTGCTGTAGACCGCGACGACGCCGCGCAGCGCCTCGATGGGATCGTCCGCCGGAGCGGCGAGGAACTGGCGGGCGTAGCTCCAGGCGCGCAGCTGCTCCAGATCCGGCGCGGAGGTCACTTCCACACGCCCAGCAGCTTGCGGACGGCCACCACCTGGCCCACGTGGTAGGCGTTGTGGTCCGCCACCAGCAGCAGCTCGCGCAGGTACGTCTGCCCGCTGCCGTGCGGGATCGCGGCGAACAGGTCGATCGCGGGATCGGCCGCCAGCTCCTTGAGCGCGCCGCGGTTGGCGCGGAACGCCTCCACGCTCTCGTCCCACGCGTCCGCGTCGGGCGGGGTGGGGGAGCTAGGCCAGTAGTCGTCGGGCCAGCGGGGCTCCCGGTACGCCGGATTGCGGCAGAACTCCAAAATGTCCCACTGGGTGAACCGCAGGTGCTCCAGCAGCTCCCACGCGGAGTAGGGAAGGCCGGCGGGGCGCACCCCCTGCATGTTCCACGGCATCCCCTCCACCGCGGAATCGAAGCTGGCGTGCGCATCCTGCCAGTCCAGCATGCGCACCAGCTGCTGCCGCAGCGCGTCGTTTTCGGTCATCGGCGTGGAGATGCGGGTGATGTGTGGGTCAAGGTATGTGAGTGGATGACTCGGCGGGGCGCCCCGCTCGTCGCCTCGCGACCTCCCCCGAAACTGCCGGGGGAGCTTGGATCCACGCGGCGGTGGTGCACGGGGGGCGGGCGTCTCCTCGTTCGCGGAGCGCCCCCCTCTCCCGGCCTCTCCCCCGCAAACTGCGCGGGGGAGAGGGGCGGTC
>JAHWJJ010000470.1 GCA_019348475.1 Gemmatimonadota bacterium
CGCTGGTCGCGGCGCGGCCTTCCCTGGCTGCTGGCCCGCACCGCGCTTCCCCGCGAGGTGGGCGATCCCTTCGTGGGGTTCCGCGCGTACCGCGTGCAGGTGATCAAGCGCGCGCTGGCGGACCGTGAAGGCGCGCCGCTGCTCACGCGGCAGGGGTGGGCCGCCAACGCCGAGCTGCTGCTTCGCGTGGCGCCGCACGCGCGGCGGGCGGACCAGGCGCCGGTAGAGATCCGCTACACCCGCCGCGACCGCGAAACGCGCTTCGACGCCTGGGCGGCGCTGCGGGAGACGTGGGAGCTGGCGCGGCGGGCGCCCCGGCGCGGCAGCGCGCCGGCAAAGCCGCCGGAACCCCAGCCGCAGCCGGCGGAATCCGCGGCGCAGCCCTCCGAACAGGGACGGCCGCCGCGCAGGAGACGAAAGCGAGGAAATGGTGAAGGCAATATTCAGGATCGGACGGAAGGGTAGGGCCGCGCTGGCCATCGCCGCCGCGGCGCTGGTGGCGTCGGGAACGGACGCGGCGGCCGAGGCGCCGCAGCAGCGCCTGCCGTTCCGCGCGGGCGAGTCCGCCACCTACCAGGTCAAGCTGGGCGGCCTCTCGATCGGCCGCGGGAGCATGGCCGTCACCGGGCTGCAGACCGTGCGCGGCGAGCAGGTGTTCCACACCGTCATGACCCTGCAGGGCGGCAACGCGCTGGTGCGGGTGAACGACCGCTTCGAATCGTGGATCGACACCGACGGGCTGTTCTCGCGCCGCTTTCACCAGAACCAGCACGAGGCGCGCTTCCGCCGCAACCGCACGTACGACTTCTTTCCGGAGGAGCGCACCTTCCGGCGCGAGAACGGGCAGACCGGCACGCTGCCCACCAGCCAGCCGCTGGACGACCTGTCGTTCATCTACTTCGCCCGCACGCTGCCGCTGGACCCGGGCGCCACGTACTCGCTGCCGCGCTACTTCAAGGCCGACGGCAACCCGGTGGTGCTCCAGGTGCTGCGCCGCGAGACCATCGAGGTGCCGGCGGGGCGCTTTCGCACCATCGTCGTGCGCCCGGTGATCCGCACCGACGGCATGTTCGGCGAGGGCGGGCGCGCGGAAGTGTACTTTTCCGACGACGAGCACCGCATCCCCGTGATGATCCGCACCCGCGTGCCGGTGGTGGGATCGCTCAGCATGCACCTGCGCACCTTCCGCCCGGGCACCTGAACGCGCATCTTCGGGAGGATCGGGATCCACCGCTCCCCTCCTGGCCACGCGCAGATGGACGACGGCATCCACAACCAGAGCGGGTCCGCCGCGGGGAATCCCCCCGAGGCGGACCTTTCGCGTGTGCGCACCGTGCCCGTGGCCGGGCGCCCCAACAGGGTGCGGCCCGAGCACTTCGCCGCGCCGCCGCCGGCCGATCCCGCGGAGCGGACCTTCGGCGCGTTCGTCCGCGCGCTTCCGCACGTCCTTCAGGCCGAGAGCTTTCTCGCCGTGGTGGACGCCATCGCGTCCGCCGTGGCGCGGCGAAGGACGATCCTGTGGATGCTGGGCGGGCACGTGGTCAAAACGGGGCTGGCGCCGGTGCTGACGGACCTGATGCGGCGCGGCGCGGCCACGCACCTGGCCTCGAACGGCTCCGCGGGGGTGCACGACTACGAGATGGCGCGCTGGGGGGGCACCAGCGAGGACGTGGAGGCGGGGCTGGCGGACGGGTCGTTCGGGATGGCGGACGAGACGGGGCGCGACATGAACGGCGCCTTTGTCCGGGGGATGCGCCAGGGGTGGGGGATGGGCGAGTCGCTGGCCCGCGACCTGGACGCGCGCGGCGACCTGGCGTATCCCGACCTTTCCCTCCTCCTGCAGTCGCACCGGCTGGGCGTGCAGTACACGCTGCACCCCGCGCTGGGGGCGGAGATCATCCACCAGCACCCCGCCGCCGACGGCGCCGCCATCGGCGACACCGGGCATCGCGACTTCCGGCGCCTTTCCGCCGCGCTCGCCGGGCTGGACGACGGCGGCGTGGTGATGAACGTGGGCTCGGCGGTGGTGATGCCGGAGGTGTTCCTGAAGGCGCTGACCGTCGCCCGCAACCTGAACGGCGGCGCGCCGCGCGGCTTTGTCGCCTGCGACCTGGACATGAACCGCCACTACCGCCCGCGGATGAACGTGGTGGAGCGCCCCACGCGCTCCGGCGGCGGCCGGGGGTTCTCGCTTACCGGCCATCACGAGATCATGGTGCCGCTGCTGGCCTGGGCCGTCGTGGAGCGGCTGGGGTGAGCGGGTGAGCGGGTGAGCGGGTGAACGGGTGGGGACAGGGGGACAGGGGGACAAGGGGAGGAGGGTGGAACCCGCCGCCCGGTCTCCATCACTCCATCACTCCATCACGGCGGATGGGGAGGAGCGTGGCGAGAAAATCCAGCACCGCACCGTTGAACCCCTGCGGCTGGTCGTAGATCAGGGCGTGGGCGGCGCCGGGGATGATTCGCAGCCGCGCGTCCTTGACGGCATCGGTGATGGCGCGGGCAAAGTGAATGCTGACCACCGGGTCCCGATCGCCCACCAGCACCACGGCGGGCGCACGTACGCGCGCGGCGGCGTCGAAGGCGTCGTGGCGCTTCCCCGCCAGCCAGGTGCGCCCCCAGCGCAGCGGGCCCGCCCGCACGTACGCGTCCAGGATCAGCGGCACCAGCGACGGCGGCTCGCGCGGGATGTCGCGCAGAAAACCGACCGCCTCCCACAGCAGCCGCTTCTTTCGCCGGTCGCCGGTGGGCGCGGCCAGGATCAGCCCCGCCACGCGGTGCGGCTCCGTGCCCGCCAGCTCCAGCACCGTCTGGCACGAGAGCGAGTGGCCCAGGTACGCCGCCCGGCCCAGCTGCAGCACGTCCGAGAAGAGCGAGACCGCGTACGCCTGCTGCACGATGCTGAGCGCGCGCGGGCCCTCCGTCCGCCCGAACCCGGGAAGGTCCGGCGCAAGGACGCGGTATCCGGAAGCGGCCAGCCAGGGGCCGTTGTTCACCCAGTAGTCCGCCGAGCACCCCAGCCCGTGCACCAGCACCAGCGGCGGCCCCTCGCCGGCCTGGCGGTAGCGCAGGTCCCAGCCGCCCGCGCGCACCCGGTGCGTGACCGCCCACTCGGCCGCGGCGCGCCCCAGGCGCGCGCCGTCCGCACTCATTCGCCCACCTCCTGGCCGGCCAGAAAGGCGAGCACCGCCTGGTTGAAGGCGTCGGGCGCGTCCACCATGGGGTTGTGGTACGCCCCGCGCAGCACCAGCAGCCGTGAGCCGGGGATCAGCCGGCGCATCTCCTCCCCGTGCAGCGGGGGAACGATGCTGTCGCGCTCGCCCCACAGCAGCAGTGTCGGCTGGCGAATGGCGGGAAGGAGCGGCCGCACGTCGTCGCGCAGGATGTGGCGCAGCG
>JAHWJJ010000471.1 GCA_019348475.1 Gemmatimonadota bacterium
GCACCCGTATCCCAGGGAGTCTCCGTCTGATGCGCCCGATCCGTATCGTCCTGCTCGCGCTGTTCGCCCTGCTCGGCGCCCCCGCCGCGGCTGGCTTCGCCGCGCAGGCGCCCGCCTCGGTGGAATCCGCCGCGCCGACCTCGCCGCAGTCGGCCGCCGGTGCCCCGCAATCCGGCGCCGCGGGGCTGCCGCGCTACACGCCGCCGCGCACGCTGCGGGCGTACACGCACGTGTTCGTGGCCTTTGCCGTCGCCTGGGTGCTGCTGTTCGGCTACGTGGTGTTTCTGGCGCGCAAGTTCCGCCGCGTCGAAGAGCAGGTGGACGCGCTGGCGCGGTCCTGAGCGGCGGGCGCGCAGGGGCCGAGACAAAAAAGAGCCACCCCGAATCGCTTCGGGGTGGCTCTTTTCACTCAGGCTGTGCCTGCGTGAGGGGCCTGTTTCAGGCCATGCGGGTCACGTTCTCGGCGGCGGGGCCCTTCTGGCCCTGTACCACGTCGAACTCGACCTGCTCGCCCTCGGCAAGCGACTTGAAGCCGCCTCCCTGAATGGCGCTATGATGGACGAAGCAGTCCTTCTGGCCGTCGGCCGGCGTGATGAAGCCGAAGCCCTTGCTGTCGTTGAACCACTTGACCGTTCCGTTGGTACGCATACCGCGCTCCTTGTGCTGTTACCGACTGTCAGGGGTGCGGGGTATCCGTACGCTTGACCGAGGGTGTTCTGCGGAATGTGGCGCCCCGCGTTCGGCGCGGCGGGAAAACAAAAAGACCCGGACAGCTTCGCTGCCCAGGTCGATTGACTGAACGTTTTTCCGCTGCACACAAGATAGCACCGTCCAGCCGCCACGTCAACCGTCAGGGCGACTCGACCCCACCGGCGCCGCCGGATCGGGGTTGTGGGTCGAACGTGTGTCACCCCGGCGGCGGGCGACGCGTTCTCCCGCCGTCCCGCGGTTCGCAACCCTGACGACCTGTCATGCATCGTCCATGCGTCTCAGCTCGTTCCTGCTCAGCGCAACGGCCGCCCTGCTGGCGGGGTGCATGCCCGGCGTGTGCACGGAGATCGGCTGCGAGGACGGCCTGACGGTGCGCTTCGACGCACCGCCCGCGGGCGCCTTCCGGATGGAAGCGGTCGTCCTGAACCATGGGGGCGAGTACGCCTTCGACTGCCCCGACGCAACGACATGCTTCACGATGTTCCGCGGCCTGGTCGCGGAGCGGGTGACGGTGCGGCTGATGACCCCCCAGGGGACGTTCAGCCGGGAGTTCCGGCCGCGCTACCGGGAGGTGTATCCCAACGGACGCCGCTGCCCGGCGGCGTGCAGGCAGGCCACGGTCACCTTTCCGCTTCCCGCGTGACCCTGCGGGCGTGTCACCGTCGCGATCCGTCACGCGTTCTCCGGCTGTCCTGCTCGTCTCGCCACACCCCACCACGATCCTCGATGCGTCTCCGCTCCTTTCTGCTCAGCGCAACGGCCGCCCTGCTGGCCGGCTGCACGCCGTTCGGCCCGTGCACGCTCATCGGCTGCGACGACGGGCTTGCGGTCCAGTTCAGCCGGCCCCCGGCGGGCTCGTTCCGGCTGGAGGCCACGGTTCCCAACGACCCGTCGGTGCGCGCGATCGAATGCGACGCCGCAGCGACGTGCTTGCTGATCTTTCCGGGGCTCACCGCCCCGCAGGTGACGCTGCGGCTGATCACGGCCGAGGGGACGCTTACGCAGCAGTTCCAGCCGCGGTACCAGGACCAGTATCCCAACGGCCGCCGCTGTGGGACCGCCTGCCGGCAGGCCACGGTCACCTTTCAGCTCCCGGCCTGAGCCGGCGGCGGCGGTCCGCCCTCCGCCGTGTTCATTGCCCACCTGCCCGCCGGCTACCTGGCCACGCGGCTGATCCTGGAGCGCCATCCGGCGCCGGAGCCGCTCCGGCGCCGGATGCTGGTGCTGGGGATGGCCGCCAGCGTGCTGCCCGACCTGGACCTGCTCTGGTTCTATTTCGTGGACCACCGGCGGCAGGTGCACCACGCCTACCTGCCCCACCTGCCGCTCGCCTGGATCGCCCTGTTCGCCGCCGTCGCGCTGGTGCTATGGATGGGCCGTGCGCGCCGGACGGCGTGGCTGGCGATGCTCGTGTTTTCCGCCAACATCCTGCTGCACCAGGTGCTCGACACGGTCGCGCGTGGCATTCGCTGGCTGTGGCCCTTTTCCCGTGCCGAGTTCGCGCTGTCGCACGTCGAGGCCCGCTACGAGCCGTGGTACCTGAACTTCGTCCTCCACTGGACCTTCGCGCTGGAGGTCGCCATCCTCGCCGCCGCATGGTATGCGTGGCGGCGCCGCCCTTCCCCCGGGTGACCGCCGTTCTCCTCGCCTGAAAACGGGTGAACTTGACAGCGGGTGCCCGCAAGTTTACAGTGGGCGCACGCCGCTGACCCGCCCGGAACGGGCCGCCGCATTCCGTCTCACTGCGCAACGTCAGATCTGTTGATCCGCGCCTGCGCGTCGCGTGGGAGGGATTTCTGCCACCCCTTGACGATTTGGGGTACCATGTACTACAATGGTGAAGCCGGGATAAAGCTGGTGGAGTTCGTGTACACGGTACTGTTCGAGCGCACCCGCAGGGGAGTGCTCACAGATGCCGAGGTCAAACAGGTCGAGGATGCGCTCCTGGCGAATCCGTGGGCGGGCGCGGTAATGGCCAGCACCGGCGGCGTGCGCAAGGTGCGCGCGGCGCAGGAATCCCGCGGCAAGAGCGGAAGCGCGCGCGTGGTATACCTGTACGTTCAGGAGCAGGCGACCATCTACTTCATCCTCGCCTTTCCCAAGAACGTGCAGGGCAACCTTACCGAGGGCCAGAAAAAGCAGGTGCGGGCGCTGGTGGCCCACATCGAGAACGAGGAGTGGCCGCGAAGAAACAGGCAGGGTGGCACTCAAAGCCGCAGGAGCTGAAAGATGGCCAGCAAGAACGACGACGCGATCCAGGTCACCGATCAGAACTTCGGGGACCTTCTGATCCAGGGGCTGCACGAGGCGCTGGAGGTTCGCCGCGGCAACGCACAGCCCGCCCGGCGCGTGCGGCGCCTGAGCGCGCGCGATGCCGTGGTGCAGCCGCCCCGCAATTACGAGGGCGCCGGGATCCAGCGGATCCGCGAGCGGCTGGGACTGTCGCAGAGCGTGTTCGCGCAGGTGCTGAACGCCAGCCCCGAGACGGTAATGGCCTGGGAGCAGGGTAATCGCCAGCCGGACGGGATGGCGCTCACCCTGCTGGAAGTGGCCTAGTAGCATCCCGTGGCACTGATGGCCCGGGTGCAGGTGCGACCCGATCGCCCCCGGCGCCGCGGGTCCGGGGAATTGTGGGCCGGTGACGGGGTTACGAAGTGGCCCTGCGTTGCGCCGCGTCTG
>JAHWJJ010000001.1 GCA_019348475.1 Gemmatimonadota bacterium
GAGCGAAAGGCCTGGCGGGGGAGAGGGCCCGGGGCGCGGTGCCAAGCGCGACGCCGTTGCTTCGCGGACGCGTGGGCATGGCCCTGTCGCGCGGCGGCAGACGGCAGTCCCGAGCGGTAGATTGGCCGCGGGTCAGGGGTCCGCGCGAAGCGCGACGCCCTTGCCGTTCCCGCAGGCCGGGCCCGCAAGGCACGGGAATTCCCACGGCCCAGGCTCAACGAGTGACGATTTCAACACACCGGAGCAGTAAATACGTGACCGAGTCCATCCGCGACGAGCTGGCGCAATTGACGCTGGCGCTTTGCAACATTCCCAGCCAAACGTGCCACGAGGCGGAGATCGCCACCTGGATCCAGCACCGCTGCGTCGCGGCCGCCGGGGCCCAGGCGGTGCGGCGCATCGGCCATTCGGTGATCTGCGAGCCGTTTGCCCGGGACGCGCGCCCCGGTGAGCCCACGGTCGCGCTGGTGGGGCACAGCGACACGGTGAAGTGCGCGGACCACCAGGACTACGCCATCCGCGACGGCCGCGTGTACGGGTGCGGCGCCAGCGACATGAAGGGCGGAGTGGCGGTGATGCTCTCGCTGCTGGACCGCTGGCGCACCCTGGAGCGGGCGCGCCCCGTCTGGATCTTCTACGACGGCGAGGAGGGGCCGGCGGAGGGGAACGGGCTGGGGCCCGTGCTGGAGAGCGGCATCCTTCCGCCCATCGATTTCGCCTTCATCCTGGAGCCGACGGACCGTGGGCTGCAGCCGGGGTGCATGGGACTGCTGCACGCCGCGGTGACGATCCACGGCACCCGCGCCCACAGCGCCCGCCCCTGGCAGGGCGAGAACGCGCTGTACAAATCCATCCCGCTCCTCCAGCGGCTGCGCGATTTCGGCCGGCGCGAGGTGCGCGTGGGGGACCTGGTCTTTTTCGAGGTGATCGTCGCCACCCAGGCGGCCACCTTCAACTCGCGCAACGTGGTTCCCGACGTGGTGGAGCTGAACGTCAACTTCCGCTTCGCCCCCGGCAACACGGCGGAACGCGCGGAGGCCGAGCTGCGCGCGCTGGTCGGCCGCGACGGCGACGTGCGCATCACCGACACCGCCCCCGCCGGCGACGTGCACGCCGACCACCCGCTCATCGTGGACTGGTGCCGCGCCGAGGGGCTGAAGGTGCTTCCCAAGCAGGCGTGGACGGACGTGGCCCGCTTCACCACGCACGGCATTCCCGCCGTCAACTTTGGCCCGGGCGAGACGGGGCAGGCGCACCAGGCCAACGAGTGGGCCAGCATCGACTCGCTGGAGCACTGCTACGGCGCCCTGCGACGCTGGTTCGCGCGGTGAACCCGGTGCTCGACGGCATCGCGCCGTCCATCATCCGCGCCATCAACGCGCGCAAGCGCCCCGGCGACGTGGACCTGGGAATGGGCGAGCCCACGCTGCGGCTGGACCCGCGGCCCTTCGAAGCCGCAACGGCGTGGGTGCGCGAGCACGGGTGTCCGTACACGCCCAACGCGGGCTCCGCCGAGCTGCGCGCGCGCATCGCCGCGTACCACGCCTTTGCGGACCGCGGCGCGGCGGAGAACGTCTGCGTCACCGTCGGCTCCGAAGAAGCGCTGTACCTGGCGCTCAAGGCGGTGGTCGATCCCGCGCGCGACGAGGTGCTGATCGTGGAGCCCTGCTACCTGGCGTATCCCAAGCTCTGCGTGCTGGAGGGCATCCGCCACCGCACCGTCGCGATGGATCCGGAGGATGGATTCCGCCCCGACGCCGCCCGGGTGCTGAAGGCGATGCGGCCGGAAACGCGGATGATCGTCCTCAACTCCCCGAACAACCCCACGGGCCGCGTCTGGCCGGAGGCGGAGCTGCGGGCGCTGGCCGACGGCCTGGGCGACCGCCCCGGACCCGTCTGGGTGCTGTCGGATGAGGTCTATCGCGAACTGTACTTCACGGACGCCCCGCCGGTCTCCATCAGCGCGCTCTGGCCGCACTCGCTGGTGGCCGGCTCGCTCTCCAAGAGCAACGCCCTCACGGGGCTGCGCCTGGGGTGGCTGCTGGGTCCCGCGGACGCCGTCGCCGCGGCGACGCGGGTGCACCAGCTGGTGAACACCGCCGCCAGCACCTTCTCGCAGATGGTGGGGATGGAGGTGTTCGCGGAGGCGGGGAATCTCGCCGCGCACCGGCCGCACTACGCGGAGCGGCGGGCGCTGCTGGCGGGGTGGATGGGCGAGCACGGGCTCGACTGCCTGCCGCCGGAGGGCGCCTTCTACTGCATGGTGCGCCTGCCGGAGCGCTGGGCGGCGGACTCGCTGGGCGCGGCGGAGGCGCTGCTGGAGCGGCACCGGGTCGTTACCACACCGGGTATCGCCTTCGGCGCCAGCGGCGAGGGATGGCTGCGCCTCTCCTGGGTGGCCGAACCCGACGCGTTGCGGACCGGCATCGCCCGCATCGCCGACTTCTTCCACGGCTGAGTCCCTCCCCGAGCACCGGCGCATCCGGCGAACGTTTCGCCCTCGACACGTGCCGGGGGCGTCACTCGTTTGCAACCTCCAGCCGGAGCGACCTTTTACAGATCGCAATCGGGTAGATGATGATGTGCACCGGCGGCCAGCCGTCGCGCCACCCCGCCTTGCCCCTCCCCAAAAATGCGGATCCCGTCCCCTCGCGGCAGCATCCTCGCTCCCAGGGGACGCCTGAAACCTGCCCGCGCCATCCGGTCCGGGTCCGGCCGTCGCGGCTGCATGCATCGAGGACTGCCGGCCTCCATCCATCACTCCATCACTCCACCACTCCATCATCACATCCCATCACCCCATCACCCGTTCACCCGTTCACCCGTTCACGTCTCCCCACTGAACGGCGCGGTTTTTCCGGAATACCGGCAAAGCTCTTCATCCACACCCGCGCCCGAACCCGGAACCCATGTCCTTTCAGGCCCGCCGCACCGGCCCGCCCGATCCCGTTCGCCAGCACCTGTCCGACGTGCGCCGCGCGCTGCTGCGGCTGCACAAGGCGTTGATCGACTCCGAGCGCGCCGTGTTCGAGGCGCGCAACGGGCCCATGAACAACGCCGAGTTCCTGGGCGCGCTGCTTCAGGAGCCGTTCTTTCAGTGGATGCGCCCGTTCTCGCAGCTCATCGCCGCCATGGACGAGGCCATGTTCGGCGACGAGCCGGTGACCGCCGCCGGCGCGCGCGCGTACGTGGGTCAGGCGCACGCGCTGGTGACCGCCCCGGGCGACGGCGACGGCGGATCCGCGGAGAGCGTGCGCTACGGCCAGGTGCGCGACCGCGACCCCGCCGTCCTGTTTGCCCACACCGAACTGGTGCGCCGCGTGGCCGCCGCCCTGCTGGCCTACGGCGACGCGCCCGCGTGATCGCGCCGGCCGCGTCGCCACGCCTCACGCTGCCGGCAGGCGCAGGGCTCTTTTGCCGCGCGCGCGGTGTACACGCCTGAAGCCGGTCCCCGACCACCTTTCAGCAAGCCGTAAGATGACGCAATTCCGTGCGATGCTGTTCGCCGCCCTGGCCCTTGGCGCCGCGCTCCCCGCGGGCTCCGCCGGCGCACAGGCCGCGCTCCCCGATACCGCGCCCGCCAACTGGCACCTGCTGGATGCGACGGCCGACCGCTTTCCCGGCATCAGCGCCGAGCGCGCCCACCGCGAGCTGCTGGCCGGGCTGGTGCCGCGCGACACCGTGATCGTCGCCATCATCGACAGCGGGGTGGAGATCGACCACCCGGACCTGGCGGGCGTCATCTGGACCAACCGGGGCGAGGTGGCCGGCAACGGTGTGGACGACGACGGCAACGGCTACGTGGACGACGTGCACGGCTGGGACTTCCTGGGCGGGCGCGACGGCCGCGACGTGAGCCACGACACGTACGAGGTCACGCGCCTGTACGCCGCCTGCCGCGCCGGCGCCACGGAAGCCGCCGGGGAGCCGTGCGCCGACATCCGGCGCGACTTCGAGGCGCGCCGCTCCCAGGCCGTGGCCAACCTGGCGCAGATCCGGCAGATCGAGACCGGCGTCACCGCCGTGTACGCGGCGCTGCGCCAGCACCTGGGGACGGAGCAGCTCACCACGCAGGCGGTGGAGGGCATCCGGACTACCGATCCGCGGCTGCAGCAGGCGCGCGCCATCTACCTGGAGATCGCCGGCCAGGGCTTCACTCTGCAGGACGTGATCGACCAGCGCGAGGCGCTCGAGGGGCAGGTGGAGTACGGGATGAACCCCGACTTCGACCCGCGCCACATCGTGGGCGACGACTACGCGAACCCGCGGGAGCGCGGCTACGGCAACCCCGAGGTGGAGGGGCCGGACGCCGGCCACGGCACGCACGTGGCGGGAATCGTGGCGGCCCTGCGCAACGGCATCGGGGTGGACGGGGTGGCGCCCGCCGTGCGCATCATGCCCGTGCGCGCGGTTCCCGACGGCGACGAGCGCGACAAGGACGTGGCCAACGCCATCCGCTACGCCGTGGACAACGGCGCGCGCGTGATCAACATGAGCTTCGGCAAGAGCCACTCGCCACAGAAGGACGTGGTGGACGAGGCGGTGCGCTACGCGGAGAGCAAGGGCGTGCTGCTGGTGCACGCGGCCGGCAACGACGGCGAGGACCTGAACCAGGCCCGCAACTTTCCCAACCAGGACTACGCCGCCGGCGGCCGGGCGAGCAACGGGATCGAGGTGGGCGCCGCCGGGTGGGCGGATGGAGGGCTGGCGGCGCCGTTCAGCAACTACGGACGCGGCCGGGTGGACGTGTTCGCGCCGGGCGTCTTCATCCTTTCCACCACGCCCGACGCAGGGTATGACCGCAACGACGGCACCAGCATGGCCGCGCCGGTGGTCAGCGGCGTCGCCGCGACGCTGCTGGCGTACTTCCCGGAGCTCACCGCCACGCAGGTGCGCCAGATCATCGTGGAGAGCGCCGTGCGCAACGATGCGCAGGTCACCCGCCCCGGCACCGCCGGCGAGCCGGTGAGCTTTGCCGACCTTTCCGACGCGGGCGGCGTCGTGAACCTGTACCGGGCCGTTCAGCTGGCGCAGCAGCGGGTCCGGCGGTAGCAGCGCATCCGGAACGGGGATCGGGGTCTCGCGCGGAGCAATCCGCCTGAGGCCCCCACGCGCGCAGGCCGGCACCGTGCCGCGCCCCTCGGCTCGTTCAGGCTCGCACCTCCCCCGAAACTGCCGGGGGAGGTTGGACGCGGCACCGGGCGGGAGCGGCGCCGGGCGAATCGGCGGAGCGCGTTCGTTCGCGGAACTTTCCGAGTCGACGAAGCGTCTTCCGTTCGGGGATTGCAGAACCAGCGTCGCGCCCACCCGCGTCTGCGCGCACGGACATTGCCGCATCCGCCTGCTGTGCCGGGGGACACGCGTCTCCCGGCGCGGGCGGCGTACCCGATCCCGATCCACGCGATTCCATGATCCACCGCTCCCTGCTCCCCGTCTGCGCGCTGGCCCTGCTGGCGGCGTGCGACTCGCCCGTCGATCCCAGCAAGCCGGGCACGTTCACCGTTCAGTTCATCGGCGTGCCGGCGGACGCGGAGAGCTTTACGCCGCGCGCCGTGACCGGGGGGCGGGTGGTGGGCGCGGCTACGGACGGGACCAGCACCTGGGCCGTGGAGTGGCAGGACGGCGTGTTCCGGCGGCTGCTCCCGGCCGCGCCCGCGGGGTGCCACACCGACCCGCTGGCCGCGCGCGGGCGGTTCACGGTGGGCCAGGTGCTCTGCACCGCCTCGGGAGAGGCGGCCGGCCAGCCGGTGGACGCGTACGGCTGGGTGGCGGGCGAGTCCGGGGCGCGGCTGTTCGCGGAGCCGTACGCGTTCGTGGCGGTGAACGCCGACGGCGCCGTGGCGGGGACCATCAACCCCCCGGCGCACTTTCCGGGGGCCCAGCCCCGCGCCTTTGTGCGCACGGCCGCCGGGGTGCAGGTGCTGCTCCCCGACGGCGCCGCCGGCAGCGAGGCCGTAGGCATCACCGACGCCGGCCAGGTGGTGGTGACCGCGTCGTACGCCTGCCTTGCGGACGACGAAGACTGCGTCCATAGCCGGGTGATGGTGTGGACGAACGGCGCGTGGACGGAGCTTCGGATTCCCCGCAGCCCGGTGCGGGTGGTGGCGGGGGCGGTCAGCCCCGGCGGGCACGTGGCGGTGTACGCCTTTGGGGAGGCGGACCAGGTTTTCGTGTACGACCTGCGCCGGCGCGACCTGGACCCGCTTCCGGTGATCCCCGGCACCCGCGTGGTGCTGGTGTCGGCCAACGCGCGCGGCCAGGTGATCGGCACCGGAGTCCGCACCGAGACCAGCCGCCGCCCCACCAGCTACGGCATCGTCTGGGGCGCCGAGCGGCAGTACGACCTCACGGAGCGACTTACCGGGTCCAGCCGCTGGCACGTCAGCTCCGCGCTGGCCACCGACGACGAGGGCCGCATCGCCGGCACGGGCACCAACCTGGAGACCGGCGAGGAAGGCGCCATCCTCCTGGTCCCCAGCAATTTGTGAAAAAGATCGGGCCT
Source organism: Gemmatimonadota bacterium (assembly GCA_019348475.1). GTDB lineage: Bacteria > Gemmatimonadota > Gemmatimonadetes > Longimicrobiales > Longimicrobiaceae > Longimicrobium. The sequence continues at coordinate 6,503 of JAHWJJ010000001.1, forward strand.
GACCCGCAATCGACGCAGTCCTTCGTGGGCACTGCAGCGAATGCGCGATCAGCCAGGAGATTCAGCGTGATCCTGGCTCTCGAGCGCTCCGCCGATTGCAGGCAAGGGGTGATGAAGCCGCGGCGGATCGCACCTGTGATCCGTCGCGGTTTCGACTTTGCTGATGTGGCCACGGCGTACTTTCGCACTTTCGCACTTTCGCACTTTCGCACTTTCGCACTCCCGCACTCACGCACTGATCAATGGCCGGCCGCACGCACGTGGGGATCTCGGGATGGACGTACGCCGGATGGCGGCGCGTCTTCTATCCGGAAGGGCTGCCGCGGCGGCGCGAGCTGGAGTACGTGGCCTCGCGGATGGGCACCGTCGAGATCAACGGCTCCTTCTACTCCCTGCAGCGCCCCACCAGCTACCGCGCCTGGTACGAGCAGACGCCGCCTGGCTTCGTCTTCGCCGTCAAGGGGAGCCGATTCATCACGCACATGCTCAAGCTGAAGAACGCCGAGACCGCGCTGGCCAACTTCTTTGCGTCCGGTGTGCTGCGGCTGGCCGAAAAGCTGGGGCCCATCCTGTGGCAGTTCCCGGAGCGAATGCAGTTCGACGAAGAAAAGTTCGCGCACTTTCTCGACATCCTGCCCCGGACGCACGAGCAGGCGGCGCGGGTGGCGCACGGGCACGACGACCGCCTGCTGGGGCGCGCGTGGACGGACGCGGAGCACCAGGGGCCCATCCGCCACGCGTTCGAGATCCGCCACCCCGGCTTTCTCTCGCAGGCGTTCATCGACCTGCTGCGCGCCCACGACGCCGCCCTGGTGTTCGCCGACACGGCGGGGCGCTGGCCGTACGCCGAGGACCTGACGGCGGACTTCGTCTACGTGCGCCTGCACGGCGCCGAGCAGCTGTACGCCAGCGGCTACACCGACCCGCAGCTGGACTGGTGGGCCGCGCGCATCCGAGAGTGGCGCCGCGGCTGTGCCCCGCGTGACGCGTCGTGTGTGCTGGGCCCCGCCGCCGACCGCCCCGCCGGCCGCGACGTGTACGTGTACTTCGACAACGACGCAAAGGTGCACGCCCCCTTCGACGCCATCCGCCTGGCCGAACGGCTGGCGTAACCACGGTGACGGCCAGCGGAAGGCTGCCGTGCCCGCGACAAACAGCCGGGGCACCCGGAAGCACACGGCGGAGGCGCGGAGAGAACGTGTCTCTCCGCGCCTCCGCCCGGGATGACCGTGACGTGGGATCAGTCCGTGAGTTCCAGGGAGACGTCGAAGCTCCCTGACACCTGTAGCGTGGGGGTATCCGGACCCGGCGTGGCGACGTCCCGCGTCAGGGTGGCCGTAAAGGTGCCCACGGCGCGGTCTTCCGTCAGCGAGGTGACGGTGACGGTGCCCACCCGGCCCTCGTATGACCGCTGGTTCGAGCCCGTGGTGTTCTGAACGGCGAGCAGGACGTCCAGCACGAACGGGCAGTTGGGGGTGCTTTCGTCGCAGGTCACGGAGCCCACCTGCGCGCCCCTCCATTCCAGCACCAGTCCGCTCACCACCAGCCCGGACCGCTGCTGCGCGAACACGCCCAGCACGCCGCTTCCGCCCACCTGCTGCAGGTCGCCGATGGCCCAGGTGCCCGCGTTGGGGTTGCGGCGGTTCAGGCGCCCCACCGCCACGAACTCGCCCGAGAGGTCGCCGCTGTAGGTGAAGCGCGCCTCTCCCTCCGGCGCCTGGTCCGGCTTGAAGGGGTCTTCCTGGCAGCCGGCCAGCGCCAGCACCGCCGCGAGCGCCAGGACGGCGCGTTGGATGGCGAACATGGAATCCCCCGTGAAAGAACGGATGCGTGCTCAGCCGGCGTGCGCCGGAAGCACCAGGGTGAACGCGGCGCCGCCGGCCGCCTCGTTGCGGGCCATCAGGTCGCCGCCCATCGCGCGGGCCAGCCGCCGCGAGATCGCGAGCCCCAGCCCGCTCCCCGGCTCGCGCTTGCTCTTGGTCCCCGCCGCGATCTGCAGGAACTCCTCGAAGACCGCCTCTTCGCTCCCGGCGGGGAGGCCGGGGCCGGTGTCGCGCACCTCCAGCCAGGTGCGCCCATCCCCGCTCCCGGCCACCACGGCCACCTCGCCGCGCTCGGTGAACTTGACCGCGTTGGAAAGCAGGTTCACCAGGATCTGCCGCACGCGGGGCGGGTCCACCCGCAGCAGCTCGTCGCGGTGCGGGTCGATCTCCATCCGCAGCTCCAGCTGTTTGCTGCGGGCCTGCGGCTCCACCGTCACCAGCGCCTGGTCCACCAGCTCGCCCAGGCGCACCTCTTCGCGGTGGAACTCCATCCGCCCCGCGTCCAGCTTGGCCAGGTCCAGGATGTCGTTCACCAGTTGCGACAGGTGTCCGGCCACCTGGCTGATGCGCTCGATCATCTCCAGCTGCTGGCCGTTCAGGTCGCCCACGATGCCGTCGGCCAGCAGTTCGCTGTAGCCCACGATGGCCGTGATGGGCGTCCGCAGGTCGTGGCTCATGGCGCTGAAAAAGCGCTCGCGCCGGAACGCCGCCTCCGTCAGCTGGGCAAAGGTGCGCAGGTTGGCCAGCACCGCCGCGGCCTGGGTGCCCATCATCACGGCCAGCCGCCGCGTCTCGTCGTCCGCCTCGCCGTGGTGCCAGGCGGCCACCAGCGCGCCCAGCGTCTCGCCCCGGTGGCGCAGGGGCACCAGCAGCCCCGTTCCGTCCGGAGTGCGCACCGGGCGCACCCGGTCCCCGTCCTCTTCCGCCAGCGCGATCAGCGCCGCGCGCTCGTCTTCGCTCGCCCCCGCTTTCCACGCGCGCGGCTGCGGCAGCGTGGGGGCGTACAGGGCCACGGCATCGGCGTCCAGCACCTCGGCGGCGCGCGTCTGCAGAATGCGCCACACCTCGTCCGCATCCACCACCCCCGCCGTTTCTTCGGCCAGCGCGCACAGCAGCTCCAGGCTGCGCACCAGCCGCCCCCGGTCGACGCCGGGCGCGGGCAGGATGACGGGCGCTTCGCCGTGCGGCATGGACAGGCCTTTCCCGAAATGGGGGCTACGGTTGAGCCGCGGCGGCGGACGGAGACGCGTGCGCGTGCGGAGCGGGGCGGCTATGTTGGGCGGCCCCGTGAACCGCCACCGGAAACGCGCGCGATGAGCCTTCCACCGCTCCGCCTGAAGAAGAACGAAGACCGCAGGCTGCGTGCCGGGCACCTGTGGGTGTTCAGCAACGAGGTCGACGTGTCCGCAACGCCGCTGACCGCCTTCGATCCCGGCGCCATGGCCCAGGTGCAGGACGCCCGCGGCGCGCCGCTGGGCACGGCCTACGTCAACCCGCGCTCGCTGATCGCCGCGCGGCTGGTGAGCCGCCAGCGGCACCGCGTGCTGGACGGCGACCTGCTCCGCCGCCGGATCGGCCGCGCGCTGGCCCTGCGCGACGCCCTGTTCGACCGCCCGTTCTACCGCCTGGTGTACGGCGAGGGGGACGGCCTGCCTGGCCTGGTGGTGGACCGCTTCGGCTCGGTCCTGGTGGCGCAGGTGACCACCGCCGGGATGGAGCGCGTGATCGACGACGTGGTCCAGGCGCTGCGCGAGACGGTGGGCCCCACCGGCATCCTGCTGCGCAACGACACCTCCGGCCGGGCGCTGGAAGGGCTGGAGAGCTACGTGCGCACCGCGGCCGGCGAGGTGCCCGAGGTCCTGGAGGTGGAGGAGAACGGGGTCCGCTTCCACGCCCCGGTCACCGGGCAGAAGACGGGGTGGTTCTACGACCACCGGATGAACCGCGCCCGCATGGCCGCCTACGCGCGCGGGCGCCGGGTGCTCGACGTCTTCAGCTACGTGGGCGGATGGGGCGTGCAGGCCGCGGCGGCCGGCGCCGCGCGGGTCACGTGCGTGGACGCGTCCGCCCCCGCGCTGGAGTTCGTCTCCCGCAGCGCGGAGCTGAACGGCGTAGCGGACCGCGTCGTGACGCGGCGCGCCGACGCGTTCGACGCGCTGATGCGGCTGGGGGCGGACGGGGAGCGGTTCGGCGTGGTGGTGCTGGACCCGCCCGCGTTCATCAAGCGGAAAAAGGACCTGAAGGCTGGGGAGGAGGCGTACCGGCGCGCCAACCAGCTGGCGATGGAGCTGCTGGAGCCGGACGGCATCCTGGTGAGCGCGTCGTGCTCGTACCACATGCCGCGCGAGGGGCTGCAGGGTGCCATGCTGCGCGCCAGCCGCCGCCTGGGCCGCGATCTGCAGGTGCTCGAAGAGGGGCACCAGGGCCCGGATCACCCCATCCACCCCGCCATCCCGGAAACCGCGTACCTCAAGGCGTTCATCGCCCGGGTGGCGTGAAGCGGAGAGGGTGAACTTCACGACCTGACTCCGAAACCAGTCACCCTGAGGGAGCGCACGCGCGCAACCTGAAGTGCAACGATGCTCTGCCCGCATCCGGCACTGCGCACCGTGCGGGGCTGGAACCGCAGTTCAACCTCCCCCAGGTTTTTTGGGGGAGGTGCGAGGTGTGACGCGTGTCCGCACGTAGCGCGGCCCGCTCCGGAATCATCCGCAGCGGCCCGCGGCAGTTCATCACTCCATCACTCCATCACTCCATCACTCCATCACTCCATCACTCCATCAGTCCATCACCCCATCAGTCCATCACCCCATCACTCCATCACCGCGCGATGCCGATGCTGAACCCGATGTGGAACGTCAGCAGGTCGGTGTCGCTGCGAACCGGGAACAGCGTGATGGTGCCGTCCGCGTTGTCCTGGATGCCGCCTTCGCGCAGGTACTCGGCGCGGCCGTTGTTGTGGTAGCGCACGCCCAGGTCGATGGAGACCGGCTGCCGGCCGCGCCGCACGGGAATGTACACGCCCGCCCCGCCGCCGTACGAGAAGCTCCAGTCGTCGAAGTTGGTGGTGCTGAAGATGTTCGCGTCGTCGTAGTACGAGATGCCTTCGACGCTGGACGTGGTCGCCAGATAGCTGAAGCCGCCGTAGCCGTTCACGTACGGCTTCAGCGTCCCGTCCGGCACGCCGATCTGCGGGCCCACGCCGATCCAGGCGATGTCGTTGCTGGTGGTGAGGTCCACCAGAATGCGGCCGCCCAGCGTGGGGCTCAGCGGCAGGCGCTGCCGCTCGTACCCGTAGACGGCAAACCCGCCGTCCACGCGCACGGCCAGCCACCCGTCGCGGTCCAGCGCGTGGATGTAGTGCAGGTTGGCGCCCAGCCCGCCGTCCACGTAATCCCGAAACTCGCCCTGCGGGCGGGCGATGGTAAAGCTGCCGCCCGCGTACCCGCCCGTGGGCCGCTTGTCGAAGTACTCGTCCTCATAGTCGCAGTCGCAATCCTGCGCAAGCAGCGCGGCGGGCGCGGCGACCAGCGCGGCGGCGGCGAGAAAGGCAATCGTGATGCGCATCGTTCACCTCGGATGAGGAGTTGGATTCGGATGGTTTGGGGCCGGGGGAACCGGCGGCCCGGCGGTGACGGGGAAAGCAATGCCGGTGCCCCCGTGAGCCCTGAATCCAAGCGGATGCGGCGAAACGAGTTACGCGCAGAGCGCCGAAATGCCGCGTTTCCGGGCGGCCACTCTGGAGGACAGCCGTGGATCAAAGTTCCACACGCTCGCTCCGCGGCAGGCCGCGAGGTGGCCAGGTCGGTCCCTCCCTCGCCCCCCGAAGCTGTCATTCCGAAGGAGGCGCCCACGGGATCTTTCCCGGTGCAGGTACTCCGGCGCCGACTGAGGAATCTACTCACCGGCTCTCGTAGTCTGCCTTCGGCCGGGGGACTTCCTGGCACGAACCGCCCCACGGCCACCGCGAAACGACCAGCTCGCCGGCCGGGTTCCAGCGTCCGGGCCAGCCAGCACTCCATCATTCCACCACTCCATTACTCCATCACCCCATCAGCCCGTCGCTCCATCACTCCATGACTCCATCACCCATCACCCATCACGCCATCGCTCCATCACACCAATCCGCCAAAAGAATCGGTATGATGCGAGTAGAGCCTGTGGAAGCGGGCCACCAGATCGGGCGAGTAGATTCCTCAGTCGGCGCCGGAAGATCTGCCGCGGGCGAGTGCGGCGTGGCGCCTCCTTCGGAATGACATGCGGTATTTCCGGTTCTGTACCACTCCATCGGCGGAAACGAAAAAGGCCGCCCCTCGACCGGGGGCGGGCCTCGTACTTCGTTCGTCGGCCGGGATCCTCAGCCTCAGAGACCCAGCATCCGCTCCACCCGCGCCTCCAGCGAGGGCTTGGTGGCGCCGGAAAGGGCGCTCTCCAGCAGATCGGCCAGCTCCTCGGCAAAGTCGGCGGGGTGGCGGCGCTTGATGCGCACCAGCGGCGCGAAGGCCAGCATCACGGTGCGGGGGCGCTCGTCGTCGTCGTCCGCGTCGTCGCCCTTCCACGCCTCGGTGCCGCCGCCGGCCTGCCAGGGCTCCGCCTCGTGCTCGCTCTCCTCGGCCTCGTCCGCCACCATTCCGGGGGGAAGCGCCTCCACGGGGATGGTGAGCCCCACCATGGCCTGGATCTCCTTATCCGGCTCCTCGGGCTCCTCGGCCATCAGGCCCAGGCGCACGGGGCCGCGGATGACCTGGTGCAGGATGACGATGGTCTCCGGCGGCAGAAAGGCCCGGAACGACGGGCTCTCGTTGCCGTCCGCGTAAAAGGCGACCGGGATCAGGGCAGAGTCGTCGGACAGCAGTCCCTCGGGCTCTACCTCGCGCATCTCCAGGTCGACCGGCTCGTCCCGAAGGTAAACGTGCATCTTGTTTCCTGAAGCTCCCTTACGCTCGCGCCAGCCCGGCCGCTTTCGGTGGATCGGTACGATTGCACACGTCCGCCTTGGTACCCTTCACCGGCCGTTGGTTCCGCCCCGATGGTGTCACAGGCGGGCCGGGACGCGCCGTTTGTATCGCCGTCACTCCGGCCGGGTAGCCGCGATGCCGTACATCAGCGGCAGGTCGGGGACGCCCGGCGGGGTGCGGAGGCGCCGGCCGGCCTCCGCGCGCATTCCCCGGTACAACGCGCAGCCGTTGGAGTAGGGCCATTCCCGCAGGCGCTCCATCCGCAGCCCGACGTCGATCAGCGCCTGCGCCACCTCGCACACCCCCCACTGGAAGTCGAACGAGCGGTGCGGGTTGGCGAAGTCGCGCACGCCGTCCACCAGCCCCGACGGCGCCAGCCCGTCCGCGGAGTCGCGAACGTAGTCCCCGACCCCGGCCTCCGTCTCGATGGGCTCGCCGCCGCTGGAGTACGGGTGCGCCAGACGCATCTCTTCGTCGAACATGGTGGCGGCGGGGTGGAACTCCACCAGCACGAACCGCCCCCCCGGCGCCAGGATCCCCGCGATCCCCCGCGCCCACGCCCGCAGGTCCGAGATCCACGCCACGGCGCCGTAGGACGAGAAGGCGCGGTCGAAGCGCCGCCCCTCGCGCGCGGCGGCGTCCATCCACGCGTACACGTCCGCGCGCTCGAACTCCCCCGGGATGCCGGAGTCCGCCGCCAGCCGCCGCGCGAACTCGATGGCCTCGTCGCTGATGTCCACGCCCGTGACGCGCGCGCCCAGGCGGGCCAGGCTCAGCGTGTCCTGGCCGCTGTTGCACTGCAGGTGGACGAGCGTGCGCCCATCCACCTCTCCCAGCAGCTCCATCTCTTCAGGGAAGAGCGTGCTGCCGCCGGCGCGAAGGAACCCGGCCTGGTCGGCCTTGTGGCTGTTGTGCGCCCGGGTCGCGGCGTTCCACGACCGGCGGTTGGCTTCGTGGATGTCGTTGCGGATCATCGGGATCGGTCGGTTTCGCTCGAGTCGTCCGCGGCGCGCCTGCCGATGACGAGCGGCTGGTAGAACGCGCCGTCCACCCGCCGTGCGCCGGCGAACCCGGCCTGGCGCATCAGCTCCACCAGCCGCGCTGGGGAAACGGCGCGGCAGGTGGCGCGCATCACCCGCGTCCGCACCGCGTGCCCGCGGCGGTCCTCCACCACGTACATGCTGGTCTCGTACAGCGGCGGGCGCGGCTCCCACACCTGGAACAGCACCCAGCGCGCGCCGTCCTCGTGCCGCACGCCGTACGGGTGCACCGGCGCGGCCTGCAGGTCCACCGCGTCGTAGTCGCGGATGGACACGATGCAGAGGCCGCCGGGTGCCGTGCAGCGGTGGAATGCGCGCAGGGCGTCCAGGACGTCGGCGTCCGACAGCAGGTGCGGCAGCGCATTGTCCGCACAGAGCACGACGTCGAAGGCGCGGCCGTGCGCGTCCGCCACGTCCCGCATGTCCGCGACCGCGGCGTCGACCGTCACCCCGCGCCGCGCCGCCTCCTCGCGCAGCCGCGCCACGGCGGGGGCGGAGAGGTCCGATGCGGTGACGCGGTAGCCGAGCGCCGCCAGCCCCAGCGCCTGCGTGCCGATGCCGCACGCCGCGTCCAGCAGCGTCCGCGCCGCGCCCGCGCCCAGCTCGGTGCGGATCACCTCGTCCAGCGCAGCCGCCTGGCGCGCGATGCTGGCGTCCCAGTCCGGGAAGATGAGGTGGTAGAAGGGCGCGAGCGCGTCGTAGAATTCTTCGGAACCGGACATGTGCTCGGGAAGTGGATGGAAACGGCGCCGCCTCGCAAAGTAGGGCTCCGCCGGGCATGCGCAAACCCTTTCACGTCGCGCGCGCCCATTGCGCGAACCGCCTCGGCGGCAGAGTGTACCGGCACGCGGGGCGATCGACGCCCCGCACGCCGGAACACGAGAACACGACGATGATCCAGCTGACCGACGAGGCTCGCGCGCAAATCCAGGCCCTGGTCGACGCCGGGGCGGTGCGCGACCCCGCGCTGCGCATCGCGCTGGCGGCGGGCGAGGACGGGGCCGTCCGCAGCCCCATGGACCGCGAGTACGCCATCTCGCTGGTGGAGCGCGAGGACAAGCAGAAGACGGAGATCGCCATCAACCTGGACGGCATCCGCGTGCTGTTGAACCTGGACACGAGCACGCTGCTGAGCGGCGCCACCATCTCGTGGTCCGGCGACGACGGCGGGTTTCGCGTGGAGACCCCGCGCCCCAACCGCCCGCCGTCCGCGCCGGCCTCTACCGGCGGCGCCGGCCTGTCGGGGCCGCTGGCGGAGCGCGTGCAGGCGGTGTTCGACGAGCTGGTGAACCCGCGCATCGCGGCGCACGGCGGCGCGGTGGAGCTGGTGGACGTGGCGGACGACGTGATCTACGTGCGGATGACGGGCGGCTGCCAGGGGTGCGCGGCCTCTGCCCTGACGCTTCGGCAGGGGATCGACCGGATGGTGCGCGAGGAGATCCCGGAGGTGCGCGACATCGTGGACCTTACGGATCACGAGGCGGGAGTGAATCCGTACTACTGAGTGCGTCTTCCGTCGACAGGGGGACAAGGGAGAGGCTCCCGCACTCCCGCACTCACGCACTAACGCACTAACGCACTAAAACGCGGGGCGCGGGCCGAAGCCCGCACCCCGCTCACCCATCCCCACACCACCCCGTCCTCCCCAACGTCCCCATCCCCACCCGCCCGTACCCTCAGCCCACCCCCGCGCGCTGCTGTACGGGGGCGGCATCACGGCAGTACTCCTCCAGTTCCCGGTCGTCCGCGTTCTCCCAGCCGTCCGGGATCGGCGAAAGGCGGCGCTTTTCTCCGGCGTTCTCAAAGCACAGCCAGCCGCCCTGCAGCCCGGGCGTCATCTGGTCCTCGTCGCGGTCCAGGGCATACTGCGGAACCACGTTCCACACCCGCCACGTGTGCCCCTGCGAATCGATGAAGTTGCGTAGCGCCATTTTTCAGGTCCTTCGGGTTGTAGCCTGGGCGGGCGCCGCATGCACGGAGCATGCCAGGTGCCCCCTCCAAGCGGAGCCGGGGCAAGTGTTTACGCCAGGTGTTTCCGCCGCTCACAGGCCGCGCCGGGCCCACGGCTCGTTGGCCTCCAGGCAGTCGATCAGCTCGATGTAGATGCGCCGCGCCCCCTCGGTGAACGTCTCGTCGTCGGCCTGGGCGAACGGCGCCATTTCCGCGCGGATGCGCTCGGAGAGCGTTCCCGTCTCGATCATCCGCGCCACCAGGTCCAGGTACGCCGCCTCGTCCTTGCGCACCGCGCGGCGCGCCCCCGCCAGCAGGTGGCGCAGCGCCGTCCGCGCGTCCGCAGCGCCGTCCGCGTCTCGGTCCACGTCCAGGTGCGGTGCGCGCACCCGGGCCGCGCTTCCGTCGCGGATGCAGGCGCGGAAGTCCTCCACCAGCACCGCGTGCTCCGGCAGCTCCACCCGCCCCGCCGCCACCCGGGCCGTGAGCTGCTTGAGCGCCGCGCGGACGAAGACGGCCACCGCCACGTCCATCTTCACGCACTCCTGCGTGTCCAGCACCCGCACCTCCATGGCCCTGCGCGCGAAGCGCAGGATCGCGCCGCGGGTGTTGAAGAACTCGTGGCGGATGGCGCCGGTGTCCGGGAGCCGGTCCAGGGCGCGGTACATGGGTGCCAGGATGCGCTTCTTGTAGTCGGCGAAGCTGTCCACGTATTCGGGGACCAGCGCTCCGCACGATTCGGGGATGCGCGCCTGGTGCTCCAGGATCCACGCCAGCCGGCCGTCCACCGCCGGCTGCAGATCGCCGTCGTACATCGGCGAGCTGGCGGCCAGGGCGGGAAGGTAGGGGATGAGGAGCGCCGCAGCCGTGTGCATGGCCATGGCGTCCACCTCGCGCCCCAGCGGCAGGTTCAGGTGCGCGGCGTGCACGTTCATCCACCCGTGCGTCCGCACGTCGAAGAGCCGCGCGTACGTGGTGTAGATGCGCAGCCCCGAGCGCGTCCACAGCCGCCCCTTGCGCGGGTCGAACCACGGGTGCATCCCGGTGGGCATCAGCCGCGCGCCGAACTCCGCGTGCAGCAGCGCACTGAAGCGCTGGATCCCTTCCGCCAGCACGCGCTCCGCGTCCGCCAGGCTGCGCATGGGCGGCTGCGTCTTGATCTCGAAGACGTGGTCCGCGATCTCGTTGCTGAACCCCACCGCGCCCAGGTCCACGTCCGACGTCCCCCGCCCGGCCAGGACGCGAAAGGCCGGCTCCACCAGCGAGACCACGTTCAGGTCGCGGTCTACGGTGGGGTACTCCAGCTCCATCCCCGCCACCTCGAACGGCCGGTAGTGCCGTTCGCCGCGCGCGGGTGCCGCCGGTGGGATCGGCTTGCGCGCGCGCTCCAGCAGCCGCGTCCCGGCCGTGTCGCCGGGCGCCTCCGCCTCGTCCGGCGGCCCCTGCTCGATGCGCCGCACGAAGAACTGCACCAGGTCCTCGTAGATGGCCGCCCCGTCCGCGGCGTCGTCGTATCCCACGTCCAGGTTGGGATTGTCGTTCACCTCGATCACCACCGGCCCGTCCGGCGTTTCCTTCAGGTCCACCCCGTACAGCCCGTGGCCGATGAGCCGCGCCGCCCGCAGCGCCGCCTGCACCACGGGGCCGGGCGCGGCGTCGCGCGGGACGGCCTCCACCCGCCCGTAGCGCTCCTTGCCCGCGGCGGACTCGGCGCGCACCTGCCAGTGCCCACGCGCCATGTGGTACTTGCAGGCGAACAGCAGCCGCCCGTCCAGCACCGTGATGCGCCAGTCGTAGTCCGTCGGCAGGAACTCCTGGGCGATGATCAGGGGCGAGCGTCGGAACATCTCGTCCGCGTGCCGGCGGAACTCGTCGCGCGAGGCCACCTTGTGGACGGCGCTGGAAAAGGAGCCGTCGGGAAGCTTGATGACCAGCGGCAGCCCCAGCGCCGCCACCTCGTCCCACGGCGTGGCGCGGGTGACGATGCGCGTGCGCGGGGTGGGGATCCCCTCACGGCGCAGCAGCTCGTCCAGGAACACCTTGTTGCCGCAGCGGATGATGGACTGCGAGTCGTCCACCACCGGCATCCCCAGCGCCTCGGCCCGCAGCGCGAACTGGAACGCCGGCTCGCTCACGCCGGTGAGGGCGCGGATGAAGAGCGCGTCGTACTCCGGCAGCCGGTGCAGCTCGTCCAGCCCGATGCGCCGCACGTGCACGTTCATCCGCAGGGCGATGCGCTGCAGCCGGTCCAGCGTCTCGGGGCTGGAGGGGCTGAACACGTCGTCCGGGTCCACCAGCACGGCGATGGAAGCGCGCCGCTCCTCACGCGGCGCCTCCCTTCCGCGGCGCACCACGCGCTTCTGGTCGGCCAGCGCTTCACAGAGCCGCCGCCGGTCGTCTTCACCCAACCGATGCGGGGGGACCGGGGCCATCGCCGTCACCTTCCACTCCCCGTCCTCGCGCAGCAGCTGCAGCCGCAACACCGGCGCGGGCCACTCGCGGTACACGGCCAGCGCCGTGCCTCGAAAGCGTGCGTCCGCGGCGCTCCCCAGAAAGACGAGCGTCTCCGCCGCCTCGTCGTCGGCCGCCGGGCGGCAGCTCCACCCGCCCTCGTGCTGCACGCGGAGGAGCGGGACGGGAAAGGCGCGCGGTGCCGCGTCCTCCTCCGCGCCGTCGTCTTCCACCGGAGCCGGGTCGCGGGCGGCGCGGCGGCGGGCGCGCATCTCTTCCGGGTCCACCGTCGGGACGCCGGCTTCCTGCAGCGCACGAAAGAGCGCGTACGCGTCGCCGAACGCCTCGCTCACGTCCACGCCGGGGATGGGCAGCTGCCCGCGTGCGTCCGCCAGCAGCGAGACGTAGTAGCCCTTGCTGCCGTACTTCCACGACCGGCACAGGTTCACGACCACGGCGCCGGGGCCGGTGAACTCGTCGCCCCCCTCCAGGTAGCGGTCGGCGGTCACGCGCATCCCCTGCGGCAGCCCCCGGCCGTCCGCCGCCTCGCTGACGACGGCGATCACCCGGGTGCGGCTCACGCGGCGCCCTCCCGGGGCCACAGCTCCAGCAGTACCGCGTCGTACGTCACGTCGCCCAGCAGGATGGCGTTGATGAGGCGTTGCCCGTCCACCACCTGCCGTCCGTCCGGCGACACGGGGACGTGCCGCGAGGGATCGCGCACCGAGAACCGCCGCCCCCAGTGTTCGTAGCCCACGATGACGACGAAGTGGCCCGTGGGCTCGCCGGCCACGTCGTCCTCCACCAGCCGGTCGTCGTCCAGCTGCCGCTCGCGGGCGTAGCGGTACAGGTAGGTGGCGCTGAGCCCCGCCAGCACCGGGTGCTCCCGGTCGATGATGGACTTGAGCAGCCCCGGCGTGAGCTCGTCGAACGCCAGCTCGCCCCCCATTTCCAGGAAGTCCAGGTACGCCCGGGCGGCGCGCAGCCGCTTGGAATCGGGCAGGTACGGAAAGCGCGCGTGGATCTTTTCCGCCAGCTGGTCGCGCGACAGCCCGTGCCAGGTGGGGTCGAAGATGCGCAGGTCGTAGGAGTAGATGCGCGCCGCGAATCCCCGCCGCAGCCCGGAGATGCCCAGGAAGACGGCCAGGGTGCCGCCGTCCTCGTTGCGGTCGATCTCGCCCAGCACCTCGCCGGCTCCCACGCTCACGCCGAAGAAGTCGTAGACCTTGCGCAGGCAGGTGGGCCCGCAGGTCACGTCGTCGGGCTGCAGGAAGCGCTGAACGCGCAGCTCGTGCGCAAAGCGGTCCTCCTGCTCCCGCCGGTCGTCCGGCGGGGCGTGGACCGCACCCAGGGTTTCCGTCATCGGCTCGGCCAATCGTTCCGTTCGGCGGCCGCGCGAAGGTGCGGGCCGCCGCCAGGACCGAGCAACGGCCGTACCACCCGCGCGCTTGGCGTACGGCCCGTCGCGGGGAGGCTGGAAACTTCCGTTTGGACGGGGACTTGCGGAGGGTGCTAATTTGTTCGCGGTTCCAATGCGGACAGGGTTCCCGCCGCCCGCGCTCGGCGTACCACGGGTGAGGGAACGGCGGCGGGCTGAGGAAGGCTGTGGAGCGGGCGCGGCTACGACCGGACGTCGCCGGGCGGCGCGGGCGCGGGGGTGGGCAATCGGACCGGCGACAGCGTGGCGCACCTTTTGCGCCCTGTAACAAGAGTGTTGCAGTTTCGGACCGTTGTCCACATACTTGGTGTATACGGAATGTTTGCTGCGAGCGCAGCCCGAAACGCGACAGCTCCTTCCGAGCGAAAGCGGCGCCGCAGAAGGAGATCCGCGGCATCTCCGCTCCACCGGACGGGCCGCAGAAGGAAACGGATCAGGTGGCGTTCCGGCCCGGACCTGCATATAGTATACAGGTAGGCCTCACAACGCGTAACAGGGCACATCTTGCAAAAGGAGATAAAGGGGATGAAGAGCACCCGGTCCAAGGCGGCCGCGCCGCGTCTTCCCCGCCGGTGGCGCACTCCCCCCCCGCTCACGCGCGGGTCGGAGTCGCTGGAGGGAATGGAGATCCTGCGCGAGGTGGGAGGCGAGGTGGGCGTCCTGCTGTGGCAGGCGTACCGCAACGTGATGTTCTGGGCCAGCACGGAAGAGGGTGAGCGCGGGCGGCTGTTTTCGCCCGAGGCCGGGCGCAAGCGCGCGGCCGAGCTGGCCGGCGCGCGCATCCCCGACGAGCTGGCGGGTCCGCTGTCGGCCTTCGGCGACATGCTGTCGGCCCCCGACAGCACCAGCGGCGAAGCGATGGCGCAGGCCTGCACCGGCATAGCCCGCTGGGCCGAGGACGAGGGCCATCTGAACACCGCCCTCGCCTATACGCAGGCCGCCTCGGTGGCCTCGCAGCGCAACGCGCGCCTGGCGCTGGCGGTGGGGCAGCTGGCCCGCCGCCGCAGTGAGCTTCCCCGCGCCGAGACCTGGTTCCGCCACACGGTGATGGTGGCGCGGCAGACCGGCGATTGGGAGTCGTACTCGCGAGCGTACATCGCGCTTGGCAACATGCTCATCCGCCGCGGCAACTTCCCCGGCGCGCACCGCATGCACATCAAGGCGCTGCGCGCGGCGCGCCGCAAGGGCCTGCAGCAGATCCAGGGCATGGCGCTGCACGACCTTTTCGCCATCGCGATCGAAACCGGGCGTAGGGAGCAGGGCGAGGAGTATGCCCGCCAAGCGTTCCGAGCGTATGGGCCCAACCACCCGTCGCTCCCGGTCCTGGCCCACGACGTAGCGTACTTCTGGGTTGAGCAGGGATACTTCGCGCGCGCCTTGGAGGTGTTCCAGGCGCTGGAGACGCATCTCACGAGCCCGCAGGACCGCCTGAGCCTGACGGCCTCGATCGCTCGCGCGGCGGCGGGGTCCGGGAATCGTGATCTGTTCCGCCGCGCCTGGACGCAGGTGGTGCGGCTGAACAAGGATCCCGACGTGCAAGGAGTGGTGCCCGGATGCATGCTGGACCTCGCACTGGGTGCCACCACGCTCGGCGAGTGGGACCGGGCTGAGAGCGCCGCGGAAGAGGCGTACGAGTTGGCGACGCGAACGGGCCAGGCGAAGGTCCGCTTCCGTGCGGAATCGCTGATGGACGCCATTCGCGACGGCCGTCAGGCGGAGGCTCGGCAACAGGCGTCGCGTAGTGCGGCGCCCAGCCCGAAGGCGGAAACGCTCGCGAACGAATTCGTCCGCAGTTTGGAGCACGGCCGCGTGACCGCAGGCGCCTGATCCACAAGATCAAACTCCCCGCGCTTAGGCATGAGCGCGGGGAGTTTGCATCTACGTCGAACCACGGTGGAGGTCAGCCGCCCGATCCGATTACCGGGGTGCGGCAGACGTACGTGCCGTCCGGCTGCTTCTCCAGCGTGCAGGTTTCGGTGGCGGAGGGGGTGGCGGTGGGGTCAGCCTGGGAGCCGGTCACCGTGTCGCCGCAGGCGGCAAGGGTGGAGACGGTCAGTACGGCCAGGAAAAGCCGGGCGAGTTTCATTGTCGCTCCAGAAGGTGTGGGATACACGTGGTGTGCTGCGGGGCGGCCGGATAGTGATGCCCGAGAGGATGCCGTAACATCGCCCCGGGCGCCTCCGCGCGCCCACCCTTATGCGGTCTCGTACCGAATATTTTCGGACAGGTCATGCGCGCACCCCCTCGCCCGCTCCTGGTGATGCACTCGAATGGTGCGTTCCGCGAATGCGTTCGCCGGGTCGGGCGCGGGTACGTCTGCACCTTCGTCCCCAGTTGGGAGCGGCTGCGCGCGGAGATCATCGCCTCGCCCCCGGCGGCGATCCTGGTGGTGGACCCCTACGCCGGCTCCGCGCCCGAGAACCCGCAGCTCGCCGCAGACCTTCGCACGTTGCTGTGGGAGTTCCCTTCCGCGACGGTCCTGGCGGCGGTGGAGCTTCGCCCCGGCCGGTCGCGCGACGTGCGGACGCTGGGAGAGTGGGGCGTGACCGACGTCATCTCGCTGGCCGAAGACGACACGCACGAAGCCATCTACCGCCGCCTGCGCGCCATCGAGGGGCGCTCGCTGCAGCGGCTGCTGGAGCGCACCCTCCCGCCCATGCTGTCGGGGCGCACGCGGATGCTGGTGATGACGGCGGCGGAGGTGGTGGCGGTGGGCGGAAAAGGAAGGGACCTCGCGAGGCGCCTGCACCTTTCGGAGCGGACGGTGCTGCGCTGGGCGGAGCGCGCGGGGCTGCCGCCCCCGCGGCGGATGCTGGCGTGGATGCGCATTCTGCTGGCGTCGTCGCTGCTGGACGACCCCGGCCGCTCGGTGCTGTCGGTGGCGCACGCGTGCGGCTATGCGTCGGACAGCAGCCTGCGGCGCGCCATGCAGGACTTTCTGGGCGCCGGGCCATCGGCGCTGCGCCGCGAAGGCGCGTTTTCCAGCGCGTCGCGCGTGTTCCTGGACGAGCTGGCCCGGACCCGGGCCGCCGGCCGCGACCGCCACTCGCTGCGTTTTTAGGCGTCCCGCCTGGCAGCGCCGTGGGATTTGCTACTGTGTGACCCGGCCCGGACTTCGGCGGTCGCGTCCCAGTCGTAGAGGACGGGGCGCCATCCATCCCCCTCCACCGCCAGCGCGCCGACGTAGCCGGGCGCGGGGTCCAGCGAGAGCATGGTCCAGCGCCCCGCCTCGGCGGGGTTGCCGCGGGTGCGCAGGATGCGCGCGGGCTCGCCCGGGGCGAAGGCCACGTCGAAGCAGTCCAGCGGCATCGACAGCCCCTCGCCCACGGCCTTGATGTACGCCTCCTTGCGCGTCCAGCACAGAAAGAACGCCAGGTCGCGCTCGTCCTCCGACACGGTGGCGAACACCTCGTTCTCGGGCGCGGAGAAGAAGCGCCGCGCGATGTCGCCGCCGTCGGGCATGGGCTTAAGCCGCTCCAGGTCCACGCCGATCTCGCGCCGCCGCGTGAGAGCGTAGAGGGCCAGGTCGCCGGAATTGGAGACGTTGAAGCGGATGCCCAGCGCGGCGGCGGCGCCGTTCAGCTCGAGCTTGCCGTGCGAGCCCTCGCGGTACGCCAGCTCGGCTGGTGCAAGGCCGGTGTAGCGGCTCAGGATGCGGCGCTGCACGCCGCGCCCGGCGACGAAGGCGGTGCGGTGCTCGTCGAAGCGGTAGCGGGCCGCGCGCGCCCGCTCGTCGGCGGAAAGCGTCGCCTCCAGCCGCGCCAGCACCTCGCTGGCCGGGCGCAGGGACGCACGCCAGACGTGCACCTGGTCCTCCGCCAGCGCCAGCGGCCCCGCGGGCGCCGGCGCCCAGACGTCACCGGGCATGCGCGCCGGCGGGCGCGGGCGAGGCGAGCAGCGCGCGCAGTTCGCGCGTGATCTCCTGCAGCACCAGTGCCCGGTCGCCGTTGATGAAGAAGTGGTCGCCGGGGAACATCCGGAAGTTGAAGTCGCGCGTGGTCTGCTCCCGCCACGCCTCCACCTGCTCTGGGGTCACCTCCTCGTCCCGCTCCCCGCCGTACGCGCTGATGGGCAGGTCCAGCGGCGGCTCGGGGACCCAGCGGTACGTCTCGCCCAGGGAGAAGTCGGCGCGCACCACCGGCTCGATGAGCTCCATGATCTCCGCGTTCTGCAGGATCTCCTCGGGCGTGCCGGCGAAGCGGCGGAGCGCGGCGAGAAACTCGTCGTGCGGCAGGGCGTGGATCATCTCCTCTTCCAGCTGCAGCTGCGGCGCAGGGCGGCCGCCCACGAACAGGTGCCGCGGCATGGGCCCGCCGGTGCGCCGCAGCGTCCGCGCGAGCTCGAACGCCATCAGGCCGCCGTTGCTGTGGCCGTAGAAGGCGAAGGGCCTGTCCAGGTGCGGCAGAAGCTGGGGGTGCATGGCTTCCACCAGCTGCGCCAGGTCGCCGTACGGCGGCTCGGCGATGCGGGCCTCGCGGCCGGGGGGCTGCACGGCCACCACCTCGACCTCCGGCGGCAGCGCGCGCGGCCAGGTGGAAAAGATGGTGGCGCCTCCGCCGGCGTACGGAAAGCAGAACAGCCGCAGGCGGGCGTTCGGGTTCCGGCTGGGGTACACGGCCCAGCCGTTCAGGGGGGATCGGGTCACGGGACTCCGGCTCGATTGGGTTTTCGGACGATCGCGATCCTGCCCGGTGATCCGCCATCCGGGGGATGCGAATCCGATCCGGTATTTGCCGCGTCCGCGCGGGAGCGAATGAATTCGCCACTGGCTTCGCTAAAGTCCGCCGGCGCGGAGCCTGGTGTCCCTCGCTCCGGCGGCGTCCCATCCGGCAGACCCTCCGCCGCGGACGACGACCTGCGCAGTCGCAGCCCCGCGCAGTTCGCGGGGCTTTCCGCCTTTGTTGCGGCGGCTTCAGCCGCTCCCGCGCAACATCAGTCCAGCCCCGCGGCCCAGCGTCCGAGGGTTACCTGCTGGATCTGCGTGCTTCCCTCGATGATCTCCATCACCCGCGAATCGCGAAGGTAGCGCTCCACGGGGTAGTCGTCGGTCAGGCCACTGGCGCCGTGCACCTGCACCGCGGCCAGCGCCGCGCGGGTGGCGGCCAGCGAGGCGAAGTACTTGGCATGGAACACCTCGCGCCCGGCCTGCGGATCGCCCTGGTCGCGCAGCCAGCCGGCGTGCAGGCACAGCAGCCGCGCGGCGCGGTAGTCCGTCGCCATCTCCGCCAGCATGGCCTGCACCAGCTGGTGCTGCGCGATCACGGAGCCCCCCTGCACCCGCGTGGACGCGTACACGGCGGCGGCGTCCAGGCACGCGCGGATGATCCCCACGCTGCCGAAGGCCACGCTGTAGCGGCCCAGCTCCAGCACCGACAGCGCGACGGCCAGGCCAAAGCCGGGGCCCGCCAGGCGGTTCTCCTTCGGCACGCGCACGCCGTCGAGGGCGATCTCCGCGAGCATGGAGGCGCGCGTCCCCGCCACCTGCAGCGGCGTGAGGGTGACGCCGGGGGCGTGCAGGTCCACCAGCAGCGCCACCGGCTTGCCGTCCGCCCGCGCGAAGCAGAGGAGCACGTCGGCGATCTGGCCGTACGTGGTCCACTTCTTGGTCCCGCGCAGCACGTACGCGTCCCCGTCCAGCTGCGCCGTCGTCTCGATCGCCGCCGCGTCGCTGCCGGCGTTCGGCTCGCTGAGCCCGAACGCGCCGATCAGCTCGCCGCCGGCCATGCGCGGAAGCCACGCCTCCTTTTGCGCGCGGCTCCCCCAGCGGAGCACCGCGTAGCAGGCCATGGAGTGGACCGTCAGCAGCGAGCGGATCGAGGAGCAGCCGCGCCCCAGCTCCTCGTTCAGCAGGCCGAAGGTGACCGCGTCCATCCCGGTGCCGCCGAATTCGGACGGGACCACGGCGCCCAGGAACCCCGCCTCGGCCATCGCTCGCACCGCAGAGCCCGGCGTGCGGCCCTCGCGGTCCCACGCGCCGGCAAAGGGCGCCACCTGAGCCTCCACCCACGCCGCGAATCCGGCGCGCGCGGCCTCCTGCGCCGCGCCCAGACCGGTGCGCAGGCCGTCGTCCGCGGGGCGGCGGTCCCCGGGCCCCGCGGAGGCGTCCGCCGACGCCATCGGGGAACTCAGACGGCGGCGCCCTGCTTGCGCTCCACCAGCGCCGCGATGGCGTCGATCGAGCGGAAGTTGTCGATGTCCAGGTCGTCGCTCTCCACCGTTATGCCGAACGTCGTTTCCACGAACTGCACCAGCTGCATGGCGAACATGGAGTTCACGAACCCGGTGGCGAAGATGTCCTCGTTGTCGTCCAGGTCGTGGCCGCGGACGAAGCGCGAGACGAAGTCGCGGATCTGCTGCTTGGTGTCCATCATCGGGTACGGAGAAGAAGGTTCAGGGTTCAAGGTTCGAGGGTCAAGTTCCAGGGCCAGGCTCGAGGTTCAGGTGCGGCTGGCCGGCGCAGGAGGACCGACCTCGACACCTGACCCTTGACCCTTGACCCTTTTCCTCATGCGGGGACGCCGTAGTCGAAGAAGCCGCGGCCCGTCTTGCGGCCGTGCAGCCCCGCGTCCACCATCTTCCGCAGCAGCGGGCAGGGGCGGAACTTGGGGTCGTTGTAGCTGTCGTACAGCACCTCCAGCGAGAACAGGATGGTGTCCAGCCCGATCAGGTCGCCGGTGGCGATGGGGCCCATCTTGTGCCCGAAGCAGGTGACGAAGATACGATCGATGTCCTCCGCGCTGGCCACGCCGTCCATCACTTCCCAGATGGCCTCGTTGATGGTGAGCATCAGCACGCGGTTGCTCACGAACCCGGGAAGGTCGTTGACGACGATCCCCTCCTTTCCCATCTGCCCCAGGAAGCGGAGCGCCGTGTCGATGGTCTGCTGCGAGGTGTAGAAGCCGCGGATCGTCTCCACCACCGGCTTCAGCGGCACGGGGTTCATGAAGTGCATCCCCAGCACCCGGTCCGGCCGCTGCGTCCACCCGCCGATGCGGGTGATGCTGATGCACGACGTGTTGGCCGCAAAGCAGGCGTGCGGGGGGCAGACCTCGTCCAGCAGGGGGTAGATGCCCTCCTTGATGGCCACCTTCTCCGTCGCGTTCTCCACCACGAAGTCGGCTTCGGCGAACGGCGCGTATTCCGTGGTGAAGGTGATGCGCTCCAGCACCTCCGCCGCGGGCGGGCCGCCCTTCTGCTTGGTGAAGAACCCGTGAAAGCGCAGGCTGCGCTCGATCTCGGCGCGGGCGCTGGCCAGCACCTGGTCGTTCAGGTCCAGCAGCACCACGCGGTGCCCGGTCTGCGCCAGGTTCTGCGCCACGCCCACGCCCATCACCCCGGCACCCACCACCCCGATGGTGCGCAGCGGCGTTCCGTCCGTGGACGGCTGTTCCGTATCCGGCATTCGCTTGCTGATGTGGGTCCGTTGTCGGTGTGGCCGCCCTCCCCCCTGAATCCCGGGAACGCGAGCGGCCGGCATGGGTGCATCGCATTCCGCGCCTGCCTGCGGCGGCGGCGAGGATGGAACCGCGCCCGCGGGGACGGTCACCCCCGCCCCCCTCC
>JAHWJJ010000472.1 GCA_019348475.1 Gemmatimonadota bacterium
ACTCCACCGTGCCCGCGCCCTCGTAGCTCACCGCCCGCGCCGCCGCGACGGCCATGGCGCCCATCGCGGAGCGCTCGTCCGGCGTCAGCACGGCCGAGGGCGCCTCCTCGATGAGCTTCTGGTGGCGGCGCTGGATGCTGCACTCGCGCTCGCCCAGGTGCAGCGTGTTGCCGTGCCGGTCCGCCAGCAGCTGGATCTCGATGTGGCGCGGCCCCTCCAGGTACTTTTCAACGTACACGGACCGGTCGCCGAAGGCCGCCTGCGCCTCGTTCCCCGCCGCGTCGAAGGCGCGCTCGATCTCGTCCTCGCCCCGGACGATCCGCATCCCCTTGCCGCCGCCGCCGGCCGCCGCCTTCAGCAGCACGGGATAGCCGATCTCCGCCGCCACGCGCCGCGCCTCGGCCGCGTCCGCCAGGGCCTCGGCGGTGCCGGGGACCACGGGGACGCCGGCGTCGATCATCCGCGTGCGCGCCGCGGTCTTGTCGCCCATGGCCGTGACCGCGTCGGGCGAGGGGCCGATGAAGACGAGCCCCGCGTCGCGCACCGCCTGGATGAACGGCGCGCGCTCGGAGAGAAAGCCGTAGCCCGGGTGGATGGCCTGCGCGCCCGACTTCTTCGCGACCTCTATGAGCACGTCGCCGCGCAGGTAGCTCTGCGCGCTGGGCGCCGGGCCGATGAGGTACGCCTCGTCGGCCGCCAGCACGTGCGGCGCCAGGCGGTCGGGCTCGCTGTAGACGGCCACGGCCTTTATCCCCAGCTCGTGCGCCGCGCGGATCACGCGAAGGGCGATCTCGCCCCGGTTGGCTACAAGGATCTTGTCGAACACCGCTGGCCTCGTGCGGACGTGGTATCGGCCTCACCCCGTCGCCGGCGTTCCCCGGCGAGCGCGCCCCAAAGTACAACCGGCCCGCCGCGTTGGCGAGCCGGTGTCATTCATCAACGCCCTCTCGAATCGCTCAGTTTCGGTTCACCCTCAGCCGGTTTCGCTCTGGTGATGACGATGGCGCCATCTTCGAACGTGATCTCCAGCCAATCACCGGGCTTCCACCCCAGCTTCTGGAGGAGTTCGTCCGGAAGATCGATCGTACCGTCCAGATCCAACTTCGTTCGATGGAGCATACAGGCCTCCAATTCTGGCTCGGGACTGGCGATGCCTGATCGCTCGTGTGCGGCGGCATCAACGGCGGCTCTCCGCGCGATCCCGAAGCAGGGTGTCAGCGTACCCGTCCAGGTGATCGCCGCCGATGGAGGCGAGCCGGTCGACCCACGACGTGCGCCGCGCCTTTCGCATGAGCACACCTTCGGGACGGACCTCGAACGTCACCGAGTCGCCCGGCTTCAAATCGGCCTCCCGTCGTACGGCGGCGGGAATCACCACCTGCGATTTGCTGCTCAACCGTGTTTCTCGCATCCCTGTCTCCCTCGAAAGCTGTCGCCTGAATGTAAAAACAACCCCCGCCCGGCGTAACGCCCCTGCTCCCCCGCCTTGCTTGCCCCTTGCGGTGATCGGCGGTATACAATGCAGCACACCCCTTGCCCTCAACTGTACATGATCGTGGCCTATCTCCGTCTGTCCGTTGCCCTTGCACTCCTCCTGGCGTGCACCGCCGAGGCCCAGCGAAGCACTCCCTACTATCCCGGCCCGGGAGAGGATTGGGAGCGGCGGACGCCGGAGCAGGTGGGGATGGACGCGGCGCGCCTAGACTCCGCGGTGGCCTTCGCGCTGGCCAACGAGAGCGCGGCGCCGCGCGACCTGGAGCTGGCGCACTACCAGACCTTCGGGCGCGAGCCGTTCGGCGAGGCGGTGGGGCCGTTCGCCGAGCGCGGCGAACCGGCGGGGATCATCATCCGCCGCGGCTACATCGTGGCCGAATGGGGCGACCCGCGGCGCGTGGACATGACGTTCAGCGTCACCAAGAGCTTCCTTTCCACCGTCGTGGGGCTGGCGGTGGACCGCGGGATGATCCGCGGCGTGCACGATCCGGTGGACCCGTACGTGGGCCCCGTCTTCGTCCTGCCGCCGGAAGGGGGCGGCCGGCACGCGGGCGGGCTGGGGGAGAACCGGCCGCTGCGGCTGTTCGACACCGACCGCGAGCGGCGCATCACCTGGGACCACCTGCTGCGCCAGACCAGCGACTGGGAGGGCACGCTCTGGGGCAAGCCCGATTGGGCCGACCGTCCCCTGCAGGACCCCCGGGAATGGCTCACCCGCGAGCGCGCGGAGCCCGGCGCGGTTTTCGAGTACAACGACGTGCGGGTGAACCTGCTCGCGCTGGCGGCGCTGAACGTCTGGCGCAGGCCGCTGCCGCAGGTGCTGCGCGACCACGTGATGGACCCCATCGGGGCATCGGCCACGTGGCGCTGGACGGGGTACGACAATTCGTGGGTCCTGATGGACGGCCTGGCCGTGCAGTCGGTGAGCGGCGGCGGGCACTGGGGCGGCGGCATGTTCATCAGCGCGCGCGACATGGCGCGCTTCGGGCTGCTCGCGCTGCGCCGCGGGCGGTGGGGCGACCGGCAGGTGCTGTCGGAGGCGTGGGTGCGGATGGCGCTGACGCCCACCCCCGCGCAGCCCAATTACGGCTTCATGAACTGGTACCTGAACACGGACCGCGAACGGCTCCCCAGCGCCCCCGCGACCGCCTTCGTGCATCTGGGGAACGGGACCAACGCCATCTACGTGGATCCGCAGAACGACCTGGTGGTCGTGGCGCGGTGGATCGCGAACCCGGCGCTGGACGGCCTGGTGCAGCGCGTCATCGCCGCCGTCCACCGCTGATCGCCATCTCACCTGAGTCACCGGCACTGCGCGCGGCCTGTGGGAACAAAGCGCAGTTCACCCTCCCCGAGGTGTTTTTGGGGGAGAGGTGCGAGCCTCACCGAGCGGAGGCGCCACCACGACCGAACCTCGCCCATGCAGTTCAACCTCCGCCCGGGGGTTTTTGGGGGGAGGTGCGAGCCTGAGCGAGCCGAGGGGGCGCGGCGCGGATCCGGCCATACCTGCTGAAAGGCCGTCCGCACGCCCTGTCACGGCCGCCGGTCGATCCCCTCGCCGGCGCGGTGGTGGGGGGGGAGGGAGACGGGGAGGCGGCCGGTGATGGGAATGGCGCCCAGCAACCCGCGCGCGGCGGCGGCCTCGGCGGGGGCACCCGTGTCCCAGGCCAGCAGGTACGCGGGGACGGAGGGAAAGGCGTCCAGCAGGTACGGGCTTCCCAGCGACACGGCGACCACCGGCTTGCCGGACGCGGCCAGCCCCTCCACGAACGCCGGCAGACCGCCCCCGATCCCCAGCGCGCGGTACTGGAAGGGCGCGATGGCGATGCTGGCGACCACCACGTCGGCCGCGGCGGCGCGCTGCCGCAGCGACGCGAAGGTGGCGG
>JAHWJJ010000473.1 GCA_019348475.1 Gemmatimonadota bacterium
GCTTCCTGATGCGCTTCAGCGACCCGGCGGGCGACGTGATCGTCGCGGACGGGCGGCACTTCTGGCTGTACTACCCCAGCACCGACCGCACGCAGGTCATCCGCACCACCATCGCGGAGGGAGGCGAGGCGGTGGACCTGCAGCAGCAGTTCCTCTCCAACCCCAACCAGCGCTTCGTGTCGACGCTTGTGGGCGAGGAGAGCGTGGGCGGGCGGCCGGCGTACGTCCTGACGCTGGTGCCGCGCGGCGCGTCGCCGTACCGGATCCTGAAGGTGTGGGTGGACAAGGACGACCACCTGGTGCGGCGCTTCGAGATGACGGAGGAGAACAACTCCGTCCGCACGGTGGAGATGCGGAACCTGCGCACCAACCACGCGCTCCCCGACAACCTGTTCACCTTCACCCCCCCCGAAGGCGCCCAGGTGTTCGACCAGTAGCACCTTGGCGGGAACAAGGACGGAGGCCGCTCCCGATCCCGGGAGCGGCCTCGTGTGTTTCCGCCCACGTTTCGACGGGTGCAAGTGATGGAGCGAGCTTTCAGCGGGATTTGCGGGTTCCGCGCCGCGCCCCTTCCGCTCGCTCCGGCTCGCACCTCCCCCAAAAAACCCTGGGGGAGGTTGAACAGCGCTTTTCATCCGCCGCACCAATCGCGTAGCGCGGGTGAGCCAGGTCAGCCTTCCGCGGCGTTCACCAGGGCGCGCGCTTCGGCGCCGGTGAGGATGCGGTTGTACAGGGGCGTGCCGGGCTGCTGGCGCCGGCCGCCGTCGCGAAGGCCGCCGGTGTCGATGGGCGCAAAGCCGATCTCCTGGATCAGCCGCGACACGGTGGCTTTGGCCTCGTCGTCATCCCCGGCGACGAAGACGGCGTGGCGCTCGTCCAGCGGCAGGTCGGTGCGGCCACGGGTGCCCAGGTGCTGGTACCAGATGGTGTTGAACGCCTTTACCAGGCGCGCGCCGGGAAGGCGCTTTCGCGTCTCCTCGCTGGACGTGGACTCGCCCAGCTCCACCATTCCGCCGCCCTCGGCGTACGGGTTCATCGCGTCGACCACCACCTTGCCCTGGAGCAGCTCCGCCGGCGGCAGCGCCTGCGGGGTACGCCACGGCACCGCGAGCACCACCACCTCTCCGAAGCGCGCCGCCTGGTCCACCGTCGCCGCGTGCGCGCGGGGCCCCAGTTCCTCCACCATCTGCCGCAGCGTTGCCGGCCCGCGCGAGTTGCTCACCGTCACCTCGTGGCCGGCGCCCACGAACAGCCGCGCCAGCGTCCCGCCGATCATCCCCGCCCCCACGATTCCGATCCGCATCCCCGCCTCCGCCGCGCGTGTTGATCCATCCATATCCCCCGCCTGTTCCCTGTTCCCTGTTCCCTGTTCCCTATTCCCTATTCCCTATTCCCTGTTCCCTATTCCCTGCCCGCCTCACGCGGCCAGGTACAGCTCGGGCTCATGATGGCAGTTGTAGCACACCAGGTGGTGCGGCGTGCCGATCCGGCTGCCGGCCTTGAGGTCGATGGGCTCGCGGCACCGCGGGCACGCGCCCCGGAACTCCGTCACCCGAAAGCGGCCGCGCCAGCTGCGGTACGTCATCACCGCGCCGATGAACAGCGGCATGGACGTCATGAACGGGTCGAAGATGGTCACCAAAAAGGTGGCGACGGTGGAGGTGATCCACAGAAACGCATACCACGCGGTGCGGTACAGACGCGCCAGCGGCGAGTAGCGCACCACGCTCAGGTGCGCGGGCGCGTCGGCGTGGCCGGGAAGGACGATCCAGGCGGTCGGCTCGGCGGGGGCAGGTCGGGTTTCCATGTAGCGAAAGCCACGCGGCTGGTGGACGATCCTCGAACGCATCCAGGTCCTGCGCCTACAGGATGTGTCGAGAAGAACCGGGCGCACATAGGAGAAGATGCGGACGGTGCGTCAGGTTTTCCCCCACGCGCCGCCGCACGTCCGCAGGGGCGCGGGCGTTGCCGGAGCCCCGGATGCCGCCCCCGTGTTTTCGCCAGGGACGCACCGGGGCGGCTGAGCGGGGACGGTAACTTCGGCAGGGTGCGGAAGGTCACCATCCAGGCGGCGACCCATTTGCGCTGGTGGACACCCGACCCATAGACAAGTGTATCACGCGCCAAACCCGGGGCCGGCGTCCTGCCCTGTCCCGTCAGTTGAGGTTTCAATCCGCACGGGAGCGAGCATGCTTGATCTCGATGATCCACGCTGGGCTGAGCTAGAGCACGCCTATGGCCCGGCAGGCGATCTACCCGCACTTCTCCGACGGGTACAGGTGGAGCTTTCCAGAGAGATGGATGCGGGCGAGGACGAGTTGGAAGGAGCGCTTGCTTCGGCGTGGTTCGAGCTTGCAAGCGCGATCTGTCCGATGGGAGAAGCAACTCCTGCCTCTTATGCCGCAATCCCGCACCTGGTGGCGCTCGCTGCTGCACATGACGTGGAGATCCGCGCACAGGTGCTTCTGCTCGTCGCCCGTGTAGAGGCGGGCCGTCACCGGCCGGATGCTCCCGCGGTGCCGGACGATCTGGAGCCGGCGTATCGGGCATCTCTCAGTCGCGTACCCCACCTGGTTGCCGCGCGTGCGGGTGATGATTGGGACCCCACGACCGCTCAGGCGCTGGCTGGCACTCTCCTCGTGGCGAAAGGGCATCCGCGGCTTGGAATGGCCGTGATCGAACTCGCGGAAGAAGTCGAGTGCCCGAATTGCGAGACTGCCTTTCCGCTGCCAGGCTGGGACCTTGCGGCCGGCGAAGACGGGTTCTGAGGCAGGAACGGGAAGATGGATCAACGAAGCGCCCGGCGGGCTCTGGCTCGCCGGGCGCTTTTCGTGGGTGCGGATCAGCGGCCGCGGCCGTCCACGTCATCCTGCGGATCGATGGCGCGGTGCTGGCGCTCTTCGGTCACGTTCTCGCGCCCGGCGAACTCCTCCACGTCGCTCAGATCCTCGCCGCCCGTGAAGCCGATGCGGTCGCCGTCCTTCCGCTCGACGCTGGTGTGCGTCACCTGTTCCTGGTCGCGTGACCCCTTCCGGTTCTCCATCGTCACCTCCACATACGGGTTGCAGTAGCCCGCATCCGCCCGCAACCTGCGTTCCATCAACCGCTTGCCCGCGATCGCCCGCCCGCGCGCGGGGGCGCGGGGATGCGTCACGCGCGGGGCTCGCCGGACGTTCAGATACGTCGGCGGCGGGTCGGGAACGCCGGGTGCAGCCGGTGTATACCTGTGACGTGAGGCGCGCCGGCAGGGAGTGCGTTAGCAGTGGAAGGCGCTATGAAGGAGATCTCGTTCGATTTCGTGCTGTTCCTGGCGCTGCTGTGCCTTGCGGGGCTGGTGGTGGAGGGAACCGTTTCGATGTACCGGCGGCTGA
>JAHWJJ010000092.1 GCA_019348475.1 Gemmatimonadota bacterium
CGGCGCCGCGGGCGGCGTCCAGGGCGCGCATGGCCAGCTCGCGGCGGTCGGCGGCGTGCCGCCCGCGAGGCGCGGCGTGCGCCACCCCGCGTGGCAGGACGAGCCCCGCGCCCACGGCGGCGCCCGTAGCAAGGAATTCGCGGCGTTTCATTCGCGCTGTTCCTGGTGCGTTGAGGGGAAGTTCTTCGGCTGGATTCTAATTCCGGACGGGTGTTCGAAGCAACGGGCAGGGGGATCGCGAGCTTCGCCCGTCTCGGGCGCAGTCATCCTGGGGACCGGGAGGTGCGCACCACGGGCCAGCCTGCCGCCGGAGCGGCTAAAGCCGCCGCAACAACGGCGGAAAGCCCCGCAAACTGCGCGGGGCTTCACCGGCGTAGGGCCTGCGGGCGTGCCAGTAACTCCGGATGCGCAGGAGCCGTCCGCCAGGGCGACATCGCGCCTTTTCAGGGGTGAATTCATTCGCTCCTGGCCCGAGGGCGACTACCCGGATCAGAGTCGCATCGAGCACGTGCGGCATCGCGGGCCGGGCGCCGGAGCGGCTAAAGCCGCCGCTGGAAAAGCGGAAGGCCCCGCGAACTGCGCGGGGCTTCACCGGCGTGGGGCCTGCGGGCGTGCCAGTAACTCCGGATGCTGCAGGCTGTTCCCTATTCCCTATTCCCTATTCCCTGTTCCCTGCCGTTCCTACTCCGCCAGCACGCCGTTCACGTCCGCCAGCTCCGCGGCCTCGGCCACGCGGTCGTTCACCGCGCGGCGCAGGGCCTGGATGCGGTTGCTGGCCTGCGGGTCGAAGGTGCGGTTGGCCAGCAGCACCGTCCACGTGCCGCGCTCCGGATCGATCCACATCGACGTGCCGGTGTAGCCGGTGTGCCCGAACGCCTTTCGGCTCACCTGCCCGCCGGACGACCCGCCGTTCCGCCTGGGCGTCTCCCACCCCAGCGCGCGGTTTTCCGCGTCCGGCTGGCGCGCGGTGAACTTGCGGATGGTTTCCTCGCGGAACACGCGAACGCCCTGCAGCTGCCCGCCCTCGGCCAGCATGGCGGCGAAGCGCGCCAGGTCCGCCGCGGTGGAGAACAGACCGGCGTTGCCGGCCACCCCGCCCAGCTTGCGCGCCGTGGGATCGTGCACCTTGCCGCGGACGGGGGTGCCGTCCGCCTTGCGGAACGACGGCGAGCACCGGTCGCACGCCTCGCCGCCGGGAAGGTAGCGCGTGGAGATCATCCCCAGCGGCCCGAACAGCCGGCGCTCCAGCATCCGCTCCAGCGGCTCGCCCGCGGCCCGCTCGGCCGCGGCGTACAGGACGATGAAGCCCACGTCCGAGTACACCATCGTCTCCCCCGGAGCCGCCGCCAGCGGCGTGCCGATCAGCGCCCGCAGCGCCTGCGCGGGCGTGCCCGACGCGCCCGCGCCCGCGGGAAGCCCGGACGTGTGCGCCAGCAGGTGGCGGACGGTCACGCGGCCCTTCTTGCCGCCCGTGAACTCCGGCAGGTAGCGCGAAACGGGCGCGTCCAGGTCCAGCCTGCCGTCCTCCACCAGCAGCATGACGGCCGACGTGGTGGCGACCACCTTGGTGAGCGAGGCGATGTCGTAGATGGTCCGCTCCGGGTCCACCTCGTACTTGCCCCACTCCGCGTTGCCGATGCCCCGCAGCAGCTCCATGCGGGCGCCGCGGCCGGCGGCCAGCGCCGCGCCGGGAAACGCGCCGCGGCGGATCTCCGCCTGCACCAGCCGCTCGGCCTGGGCCAGCTTCTCGCGCTTCAGCCGGGCGGTACGGTCGGCCGGCGTCTCGACGACCACCGCCGCGACCGTCGCGGCGGCCGCGGAGGGCGACGGGGCCACGGCGTGCACCGCGTCGAGCGTCGCGCGCCCGGCGTCGTGCTGCGCCACCCCCACGCCCGCCCCCGCCACGGCCAGCGCCACGGCGGCGGCCCAGCGGTGCCGGCGCATCCAGTGCTCGTTTTCGTAGACCATTTCGTCTACCTCCCCTTCGCGGCGCGGCGGAACCGGTCCCGCGGCGCTCGGTCGTCTCATGCCCCGACCGTCGTTCGCGCGCATCGCAAAGCCGTGCAGCACATCGCTGTACGGTGGATGGTGGCGCGGCGGTTCTGTCGGGGGGAACGCATCCAATATAACGGAATCCCATAAACCGCATAACCCCAGCGGGTTAGGGCTCCATTAACGCCGCCGCCGAAACCGCGTGGCGGCGCGGGGCGTAGGCGTGTATCATTCGGCGGCCTCCGCCGCGCGATGCATCCCGTTTCCCCGCCCATTCCGCATGCCCCTGCTTCAGACCCGCCGGCAGCGCGCCGGGTTCCTGGTGGCCGCGCTCGGCATCGCCATCGCCATCGCGCTGGCGCCGTTTGCGTCGGGGCTGCTGGGAATCGTGGTGCTGTACGTGATCTGCGCACCGTCGCACCGCCGCCTGTCGCGCGCCCTGCCGCCGCGCCTTTCCGCCCTGATCGTCCTGACCGTGGCGCTGGTGCTGGTGCTGCTTCCGCTGGGCGTGGTGGTGAGCGTGATCGTGTCGGAAGCGCCCGCGACGGTCGCCGCGCTGCGCGACAACGCGCTGCTGATGCGGCTTTCGTCCATGCGGGTGGGCGGCGTGGACGTGGGGGCGCAGATCGCGGCGGCGGGGGGGACGGTGGTGGGGTGGATCTCGGAGCAGGCGATCGGCTTTTTCGGCAGCGCGGCGCGCAGCACGCTCAGCCTGGTGATCGCCTTCTTCGGCCTGTACTACCTGCTGCTGTACCCCGGCGTGGTGTGGCGGAGCGTCCGGGACTTTCTCCCGTTCTCCGACCCGAACGCCGAGGTCCTGCGCGTCCGCTTCTTTCGCGTGACCCAGGCCACTCTGGTGGGGACGGCGCTCACGGCGCTGGTGCAGGGCACCATGGTGGGCGTGGCGTTCTGGGCGGTGGGGCTGCCCAGCGCGGCGTTCTGGGGGGTGATCACCGGGATGGTTTCCGTGCTCCCCATGCTGGGGAGCGCGCTGGTGTGGGTGCCCGGGGTGGCGGTGCTGGCGATGGACCAGCGGTGGGCCGCGGCGCTCACCCTGGCGGGTGTGGGCCTGCTGGCCGCCAACGCCGACAACATCGTGCGGATGGTGGTCTTCAAGAAGGTGTCCAACATCCACCCGCTGGCCACGCTGGTGGGCGCCTTCGCGGGCCTGAAGTACTTCGGGCTGCTGGGCGTGCTGCTGGGCCCGCTGGCCATCGCCTACTTCTTCGAGCTGCTGAAGATGTACCGCCAGGAGTACATCGGCGCGCCGGATGGGGACGTGCTCGCGGTGGATGCGGCGCAACCCGCGATGATCGTGCAGGCGCCGGAGTAGCGACTCGCACCGCCCCTGGCTCATGAAGAAAGTGGAAGTCGTCCCCCACGATCCCCGCTGGCGCGATGCGTTCGAGGCGGAAGCGAAGCACGTCGCCGCCGCACTGGGCGAAAACGTAACAGCCATCCACCACATCGGCAGCACGGCCATTCCCGGTATCCATGCAAAGCCCGTCGTCGACCTGCTGGTGGAGGTCAGGGACCTCGCTGAGCTGGACGGGCGGAGTTCGGCGATGGAGTCACTCGGCTACGAGGTGATGGGCGAGTACGGGATCCCGGGCCGCCGCTACTTCCGCAAGGATGACCAGGAAGGAACCCGGACGCACAACCTTCATGCGTTCGAGACCGGCGCGGCTGAGGTGGAGCGTCACCTGGCGTTCCGCGACTACATGATCGCTCATCCGGGGGATGCACAACAGTACGGCGAGCTGAAGCGGAAGCTGGCGGACGAACACCCGCAGAGCATGGACGGGTACATGGATGGCAAGGACGCTTTCATCAAGGAGATGGACCGCAGGGCGGCAGAGTGGCGTGCGTCGAGCTGACTTGCTGAGGGAGGCGCCGCGGATTCACGTGTGGCGCTCCCTCAGGGTGAAGAAATCACCGCTCTTCGCTCGGGTTCATACCGGTTGCGGGAAAACACCGGTCATTCTGAGGAAGCGCCCGCCGTGGAGCCGCGGCGGATTCGACGTCCTCCACGGCTCCAGAAGCCGAACGCGCGGTACAGCGGCGCCCCCGGGGAGCGTGGCCAATCAGCTCCAGCGAGCGGAAGCCGGCGGCGCGGGCCGCCGCGACGCAGCCTGGTAGATGGCGCAGGCGACGCCGCGCGGCGGGCGTGGTCCGGCGGCGCTGGCTTGGTCGCCGCCGTACAGCGTGCCCACGCGCGCTTCATCCGCCGCATCCCACCACACCCCGGCGCGCTGCGCCACGAAGCAGGTGCCGTCCGCGGTCAGCTGCGTGTCGGGCCCGAAGACGTGGCGAATGCTGCTCTCCACCTGCCGCGCCGTATAGTACCCGGCGCTCAGTCCGCGCACGGAGCGCGGGAGCAGCGCCCGCACCGCGAGAAGGTCCGCCGCCGCGGCCACGCGTACGCGCACGGCCTCACTCCAGCCCCCGCCTGTGCCGCAGGTAGCCGGCGTACGAGACGGTCAGCAGCACGCCGCCGGCCGCGATCCACTGCCCGGAATCGATCAGCACCTGGGCCGTCTCGCGGTCCAGCACCAGGGCGAAGCCCAGCGCGGTGACGAAGGCGCCGAACGCGCACCAGAGAAGGCACACCACCAGGGTGACGATCCAGAACCGCCGCTCCTCGCGCATGGACGCCTCTTCGGCCTGGATGCGCTCGGCGATCATGCGGTCGTATTCGTCGCGGGAGATGGGCATGCGGGTGGCTCGCGGGACGGCGGCTGAAGGCGGAGGGACCGGGACGGCGGGAGAGGAAACCCCCCAGCCGCGACGGCGTTCCCCCGCTTCCCAAACGCGCGGCGATGAAACATCTTACACCCTCCGCTCGTTTCTGCACCCGGCCTGCGCCGCACCGGCGCGGCGCATCCAACCGTTTCCCTCCGCTCCCGATCCTGCGATGGTGATTCGCGAAGGCCGCTGGGACTGCCCCACCTGTGGCAGCCGCGGGCTCCTGGGCCGCGACCTGGCGTGCTCCGGCTGCGGCAACCGGCGCCCCGAAGGGATCCGTTTCTACCTTCCCGACGACGCACCCCAGGTGACCGACGCCGCGCGCCTGGCCGAGGCCCGCGCCGGCGCCGACTGGATCTGCGAGCACTGCGGCGTGAGCGCGCGCGCCACCCAGGACCGCTGCCCCGGCTGCGGCGCCGCGCGCGGCGGCAGTCCCGAACAGCAGACGCACGAGCACCGCTTCGCGGAGCCGCCGGACGAGCCGGCCGCCGCTGCGCCGCGGCCGCGGAAGCGCCGGTGGAAGGGCCCGGCCGCGCTGGCCGCGATCATCGGCGGGCTGGTGTGGTGGAACGGGCCGGTTGAGGTGACGGCCACGGTGGCGGCCAAGGACTGGGCACGCGCCGTCGAGGTGCAGGAGTACCGGACCGTGCAGGAGGAGGACTGGTCGGTTCCGAGCGGCGGCCGCCAGACGCGCAGCTTTCGCGCGGTGCGCGACTACCGCCAGGTGCTGGAGCGCTACGAGACCAGGACGCGGCAGGTCTCGGAGCGGGTGCAGACGGGGACGCGCACGTACACGTGCGGACAGCGCGACCTGGGGAACGGGTACTTCGAGGACGTGACCTGCACCGAGCCGCAGTACACCACCCACTACCGCGACGAGACGTACCAGGAGCCGGTCTACCGCCGCGAGCCGGTGTACGACACGAAGTACGCGTACCAGATCGAAAGGTGGCTCCCCGACGACACCGTGTGGGCGCGGGGGGACGCATCGAAGGAGCCGGCGTGGCCCGCGGTGCCCGCCGGCCGCAACCGGCGCGAGGGCGCCCGCATTCAGCGTTACCTGCTGCGCTTCAGCGACGGCGAGGGAAAGACGTACGAGCGCGAGGTGACCGCCGACCAGTTCCAGCGCTACCGCCAGGGCCAGCCGGTAACGCTTCGGATGAAGCGCGGCGGCGGCGACGTACAGATCGTGGAGCGGAAACCGGTGAACTGAACCCGCGTGAGCGAACGGACCCCGCCGGAGCATGCGTCCGGCGGGGCTCGTGTGCATCCGCGGAAGATCAGTGCTCCACCCGTATCGCCGTCGCCGGTTCAGCCGCGTGGCCTGAGGAGCCGATCGTACTCGTCGTGCCGCCCGATCCAGAACCACACGAGATCATCGTCATCCTCTTCGCGGACGCCGCTGCATCTCCACTCCCACTCTCCTGCCCTCGCCCTCCGATGATCGACCTTCTCCACATCCGGAACTTTCTGGACGAGGCGACGCGCGCGCAGCTCGTCGCGGAACTGCACGCGGCGGGGGGAGCGCCGGCCACCGTGCTGAGCGCGCGGGCAGGCGGCACCGTGCAGGCGGCGGTGCGAAAGACCACGCGCGTGGCGGTTTCGCCCGAGACGCGAGCGCGAGTCCGCCAGCGGCTGCTCGCGCGGAAGCCGGAGCTCGAGGCGCACTTCGGCGTGGCGGTGGCGGAGTGCGAGGAGCCGCAGTTCCTGCGCTACGAGACGGGCGACTACTTCGTCCCGCACCAGGACGGCAACACGCCCATGGTGTGGGACGAGTCGCGCTTCCGCCGCATCTCCGCCGTCGTCTTCCTCACCCAGCGGTCGGAGGACCCGGGGCCGGATACCTACGGCGGCGGCGAGCTGGTCTTCCACGGCCCGTACACGGGCCCGCAGCTGCGCGTCCCCGCGGCCGCGGACCCGGGAACGCTGGTCGCGTTTCGCGCGGAGACCACGCACGAGGTGACGCCGGTGACGCACGGCGTGCGTTTCACCATCGCGACCTGGTTCCGCTGACGGCGCCGCCGGTGAGCGCCTCGCCCCAAGCGGCCGGCGGCGAGGACGTGCGCCAGCACCGCGAATGGCTGCTCGGGGTGGTCCGGCTTCCGCCGGGCGGGACCCTGGTGGACCTGGGGTGCGGGACGGGGGACGACGTGCTCGCGCTCGCGGCGCGGAATGCGGACCCGGCGGCGCATTTCCTTGGGATCGACGCCGCCGGTGACTCCGTGGCGGCGGGGCGCGCCCGCACGGGCGGAGATCCGCGCATCGGCTGGGGCGTCCACCGGCTGGCCGGCACGGTGCCGCTGGCGAGCGGCAGCGTGGACGCCGTGTTCTCGCACAACCTGCTGGAGTGCGTGGCGGATCCGGATGCCTTCGCGCGCGAGGTGGGGCGCGTGCTGCGTCCCGGCGGCACGGCCGTCGTCGCGCACTGGGACTTCGATTCGCAGGTGTTCGACGGATCGGACCGGGCGGCGGTCCGCGCGATGGTGCACGCCTTCGCGGAGTGGCGGCAGCCCTGGATGGAGCACGCCGACGGCTGGATGGGCCGCCGGCTGCACGGCGTGTTCGCGCGGACCGGGCTGTTCGAGGGAACGGTCCACGCGCGCGTGCTGATCAACACCACGTACGCGAAGGGATGCTACGGCCACGCGCGCGTCCAGGACCTGGGCCGCATGGTGCGGCGGGGTCTGGTCGCCACGGAGGCGTACGAGCGCTTCGTCCGCGACCAGGAGGCGCTGGCGCGCGACGGCCGCTACTTCTACGGCATCACCGGCTACGCCTACGCGGGGCGCCGCCTGGGCTGATGATGGGGACGCCGGTGACGGCGCTGGAGAAGATGGCACGGAGTCCCCGGGAATCGACGGAGGCCGATCGCGGAAATGTACAATCCCCGATTGTGTCCTGTGCGCGGCGCGGACGGGATGACGGGTCCAACCGCACACCGGTGGAACGGAGATTGAGAACGCGGCGACAGCCACACACATCCGCGGGGGCATTCGCGCCTGCGCCTCACACCGGCGAGGACCCATGGAGCCACAGGAAAACAGGAAGCTGGCGCTCGGCAAGGCCATCAACGCGCACGAGCAGGCGGAGGCGGCGCTGAACGATCTGCGATCGGACGTGACGGACCCGCGGTACCACGCGATGGTCGCGCGCATTCACCAGAACCTGCTGGAGCTGCGCGCTGACGCCGCCGCCGCCACCCCCGACGATCACGTCTGATACCGGCGCGGATTCCACGGCCCTGCTGCGCAGACGCTGATTCACGGTCCAGGAGAGCGGCAGCTGCCCGCGGTGAACCTGAAGTAGCCGGTCCCGTACGCCCGCGAGACGCGAAGCCGGCACGTCCGATCACGGACGGGCCGGCTTGTGGTGATGGAGTGATGGAGTGCGGGCAGGCCTCAGCAGGGATGCCGGGATCCGCGCCGCGCCCCCTCAGGCTTGCACCTCCCCCAAAAAAACGCTGGGGGAAGTTGGACTGCGACCGCCTGGTGCGCGCAACGCCGGACGAGTCAGAAAACCTCCAATCCGCCGTCACTCAGCCGAACGACCGCGGGCCGGCCAACGCTTGCTCCGTTGACCGGCACGCAATCCACCCTCGTCGAAGCACCGCCGGGCCGGCCGAAGCCGGCCGGGGTACTACTCGCTGATGGTCTGGACGTTCTCCGCCCGCGGCCCCTTGGGGTCCTGCACCAGGTCGAACTCCACCCGCTGGCCCTGGGAAAGCGACTTGAAGCCGCTGCCGCCGATTGCGGAGTGGTGGACGAAGACATCCTTGCCGCCGGAGTCAGGCTTGATGAAACCGAAGCCCTTGTCGTCCATGAACCGCTCTACCGTGCCCGTCTCGCGTGCCATCGTCTCCGTCCTGGTCCCTGTTGATAGCCAACCTGCTCCCGACGCCCGCCCATGCTGCAAGGGCCATGCTCAGCGGCCGGGCGGGGCCGCGCAGGGCGCCACCCGGGCGCACAATCCGCGGGATCCGCTCGCGCGCGTGGCCGGTATCGCCTGCGGGCGTTCGGCGTTAGCTTTGGGGATACGTGGCTGGGCTTCGCGGCCGGCCGGCGGCTCACCTTTCTCGCGACGTGATCCAAACGATGAAGATCCAGACGGATTGGCTTACGCAGCGGGTGGAGAACGCCCCCACTTCGTACGACCAGACCCTGCCCGACCGGGCCGGGCTGCGCAACCGCATGGCGTGGCAGAAGCTGCAGCGCCAGGCCGCCGCGGGCGACGAGGTGTGGGCGTTCAGCGATCCGTCCGCCGGCAGCAGGCAGGGCAGGCTGACCGGCTACGCCCTGGTGCGCGAAGGCGAGATCGTGGAGAGCGTCACGGTGGCCTGACCTCCCCCGGGGAGGATGCCCGGGTACGCCGCCGCTGAAAGACGACCCCACACCGCGTCAACCGAGTCAACGGAGTTCAGGTTCTCCGTTGGCTCTTTTTGATTGCCGGTGCGGACAGCACTCCTCACTCCCGCCCTGGCGCGCGTTCACGACTTGCGTGCGTGCGCTCCCTGAACGGAAAAGCCCTGACGCACAGCCTTTCAGCAGGTTGGCCGGCTCCGCGCCGCGCCCCCTCCGCTCGCTCAGGCTCGCACCTCCCCCAAAAACCCCTGGGGGAGGTTGAACGGCGGCTTCGGTCGCGCTCCCGGAACGAAAAGCCCTAACGCGCACGGCCATTCAGCAGGTGGCCGGCTGCGCGCCGCGCCCCCTCCGCTCGCCGAGGCTCGCACCTCCCCCAAAAACCCCTGGGGGAGGTTGAACGGCGGCTTCGGTCGGCTCATGGAAAAGCCCTGACGCGCCGACACCCGTTTCAGCAGGTTTGGCCGGTTCCGTGCCGCGCCCCCTCCGCTCGCTCAGGCTCACACCTCCCCCCAAAAAACCTGGGGGAGGTTGAACGGCGCGTTGGTTCGCGCTATTCCCTATTCCCTATTCCCTGGTCCCTCTTCCCCCGGCCGCGTATCCAGCACCGGCCGCATCGCATCCGTCAACGGGGCGAACAGCGAGAGCTGGTCCGGATCGGCGAAGACGGCGGCGAAGTCGGACGGGGACAGGGCGCGGGCCAGGCGCGCGGCGTAGGTGTCGCGCAGAACGCGCGCGTAGTGGTCCACGTCGTAGTCGCGCGGGTCGGCGGGCGCCGCGGAGGGGTCGTCGTCCGGCGACGGGACCACGGCGCCGCCGCCGGACCGGGTGCGGTAGACGCGGACGCGCTCGCCCACGCGCCACGACGTGCGGCCGCTCGCCAGCAGCGCCTCGTAGGCGAACTCGCGCCGCGCCTCCCGCGTCTCCGCGTACTTCTCCGGCGATTTGGTGAGCCGCACGCGCGACGAAACGTCGTAGGTCGGGAGCTCGCGGCGGCGCAGCGCGTCCAGGGTGGCCAGGTACGCTTCGCGCACGCCCTGCACGTCGCCATCGAACAGCCGCAGGAGCGCGCGGCGCAGAAAGGCCTCGCCGAACGGCTCCGCGCGGCTGGAGCGAAAGGCCACACCGCGCAGGGTGAGCGTTCCGTCGTATCCCAGCAGCGCGTAGTTCTTGGGCTCGTGCGACAGCATGGCCGCGTACCGCCCCTCGAACTCCAGCTGCACCAGCGGCGGCAGCAGCGCCGCGACCTCCGCCACCACCCGCCGCTCGTCCTCCTCCGTCCACCCCCGCGGCACCGCGAAGTACACGCCGTCGGTATCCGCCTCCAGCAGCGTCACCCCGCGCGCGGCCAGCTCGCGGCACATCAGGTGGAGCGTCTCGCGCCCGCGCCGCGTCACCTCGTTGGCCGCGTGCACGTCGGCGAAGCGCGTAAAGCCGCCCCCCGCCGCCAGGTAGCCGTACGCGGAGTTCACCACCAGCTTCATCGCCGCCGAGATGGCCTCGTGGGTGTGGCGCTCGGGCGAGCCCGGGGGCGCCTCGCGGCCGCGCGCCTTGGCGGCCAGGCGCTGCTCCACCAGCCGGTCCACCAGCGCCAGCAGCGCGCCCAGGTGGTCGCGCGCCGGCCCGATGCGCCAGGCGCGCATCAGCGACGGGTACAGGCTGGCCACGTCGGCCTTCACCACGCGCCAGGCGACGCCGGTGGCGAACAGGTGCAGCGCCGCCCCGCTGTGCGGCGTGCCGTCGCCGGGGCGGTGCGCGGGGAGGGCGGCGCCCGCGCGCAGGTAGGCGCGCACCAGCAGCGGGTCGATCACGCCCGTGGCCGCGCCCGCGTCCGCCAGGCGCTCGTACCGCCACGGCGCCATCCGCGCCAGCGCGAACGCCGCCCCGCCCAGCAGCCGGGAGATCGCCGCCACCTCTTCGACGTCGTCCTCGGCGTAGCGCCGGATCCGCTCGGGATCGCGCCGGTAGACGGCGTAGATCTGGCTGCCGGGCACGTACTCGCGGTCCGGCGCCGCCACGCCCAGGTGCCGTGCCACAGATCGGAAGAG
>JAHWJJ010000093.1 GCA_019348475.1 Gemmatimonadota bacterium
GACACGGCGAGGGGGCACCGGGCGGGCGGCGCGGATCGGCGCCGGCGCGCTGGCCCTGTACGTCGCCGGCTGCAGCGACGCCGCCGGCCCCAGCCGCGGCGCCGCGCCCCCCGCGGCGCAAACGCCCGTCGTCTTCGACCAGGCCCGCCTTCTCGCGGCGGACGAGGCGGTGCGCGAGCAGATCGAACGCGAGTCGTTCCCCGGCGCGGCGCTCGTGGTGGGGGTGGGGGCAGAAGAGGTCTACCGCTCCGCGGCCGGGCGCGTGGGATGGACCGAGCGCGCCGAGCCGGTGGACGCGGCGCGAACCATGTTCGACCTGGCGTCGCTCACCAAGGCCGTGGGAACCACGACGGCGGTGATGCTGCTGGTGGAGGACGGGCGGATGCGGCTGGACGACCCCGTCTCGCGCTACGTACCCGAATTCGCCGGCGGCGAGGGGCGGCGGGTCACCATCCGCCAGCTTCTCAGCCACACCGGCGGCGCGCGGGCGGGCGCCGCCAACATGAACCAGGACGCCGCACCGGCGGCGGTGCGGCGGTACCTGGTCACGCGTCCCCTGGCCGTGCGGCCGGGGAAGGACGTGCTTTATTCGGACATCGGCTTCGTGGTGCTGTGGACGGCGGCCGAGCGCGCCGCCGGCGAGCCGCTGCCGGCCTACCTGCGCCGCCGCGTGTGGGAGCCGCTGGGGATGACGTCCACGCGGTTCGCCGCTCCGCGCGGATGCGAGCGGTGCGCGCCCACCCTGCTGTTGAGCGACGGCGAACCGTACCGCGGCGGGTCGTACGACGAGGTGGCGCGGGCCATGAACGGCCTGGCAGGCAACGCCGGGCTCTTCGCCACCGCCGGTGACCTGGCGCGCTTTGCCGCCATGATTGCGAACGGCGGCGAACTGGACGGCGTGCGCGTGCTGCGCCCCGAAACCATCGAGGCCTTCCTGCGCCCACAGCCGGGCGCCGGCAGCTTTGCGCTGGGCTGGGTGGCGTACTGCCGCGAGGGCATGGTCCCGGACCACCGGGCGTGCGACGAGGTCTACGCCATCGGCCACACCGGCTCCACCGGCACGGCGCTGTGGATCGACCCGCGCACCCGCATCTGGATGGTGCTGCTCACCAACCGCGTCTATGAGCCCCGGCGCAAGGTGAAGATGCAGGAGGTGCGTCGCGAGGTGTGGGAGAAGATCATCGGTGAGGAAAACTGATATGTCAGGCTGCTACGAAAATCGCCCCGAACTTTTGATGAGCATTTCGCTTCTCAAAAGTTCACCGCCAACCTTTTGATAGCAACGCCCGCGGAGGCCGCGGAGGCCGCGGAGGAAGGGATTGAGGACGCGGAGAACGGACGTGAGCTCTCGAGACTGCGGGCCTGAACACCAGAGCCCGGCAGGGACTTGCGTCTCCTGCCGGGCTCCTCCAAACGGACCATGGGCGATGAGGGATTCGAACCCCCGACCCCCGGTGTGTAAAACCGGTGCTCTAACCAGCTGAGCTAATCGCCCGGTACGGACTACAGGATGATGCCCAGCGGCACCAGCACCGCAAAGCCGAGCACCAGCAGCAGCGGGCCCGCCACGGTGCTTCCCCCGCCCAGGACGATGAACCCGGCGAGGATGGCGGCCAGGCCGCCCGCCAGAACGGAAAGGTTCAGCGGCGAAAACCGCAGCGTGCTCTCGGTGTCAGCGGCGGCCGGCGCGGGGGCGGCCGTGCGGGTCTGGGCGGGTGTCGGTCTGGGCATGCCGCAAAGCTCGGAGTGGCGGACCGCATGGTCAACCCCGTACGGAACGGCGAAGGGCGCCGCCGGGGACGCCCTTCGCCGCCTGCGCACGGCGGGCCCTCAGGGCTCCGTGCAAGCCCGGAGAGGTTCGCCGGTCACTCTTCCCACCCGCAGGGCACCCGCGGCGTCCTGCCGGGGACCTCGCGCACGCCGTTCCACGCGAGTGCCCGGGCAGAGCCGCCGGTGGTGGTGTACGTGCCCTGGAACCGGTCGGACGCAGATCCCGCCCCGCCCAGGACCAGGCGGAACCGCCCCGCGCTGCTGGCGCCGCGCCACTCGCCGTGCCACACCAGCCCCTCACCGGTCTGCCCCACCGTGCCGTGCACCAGCCCGTTCCACCCCGGCGCGCTCCACATGCCGTCCAGCCTGGAGCCGTTCTCCGGCGCCACCAGCAGGCGCCGGCAGGCAGAATTCTCGCCCTCCACCTCCCACCAGGTGATCCAGGTGCCGACGAAGTCGCCGGGGGAGCCCGGGCGTCCCGCCGCGCTCCCGGGCGAGGCCGCCGCCGCGAACAGGGCGCCGCCGATCATCAACACCGCGAACACCGTACGAAACCGTGCGCTCATCGTGCTCCCTGGGAATCTGCCCCTCCCTGCCGCCGGGCGCCTTTGCGGGGCGGTTCGGCCCCTTCCGGCCAGGCCCGGCGACCCGCAACCCCCGGGCCGAAACCCGGGCCGCTGCAAGCGGATGCAGCGCAACGACATGCAGCTTCCGTCCGCATCCGTGAACGCCGGAATGGGACAGCGGTGACGCAGAAAGGTGGGGCGGCGGCGACCCACCCGCCGGTGCACACCCGGGGTTCCGTCGCGGACGGCGCCTACTCGCGCCCGTCCGCGTCGGGAGGTCCGGCGAGGGGGTACTGCAGGTCCATCCCGTCCTCCCGCGGGGGCGGCAGCATCAGGTTCTCGCGCTCCATGGCCGCCATCCGCGCGCGGTTGCGGCGGCGGCGGGGGATCAGCGCGATCAGCCCCAGCAGCATCGCGGCGAACCAGATAAGCCCCACGTTGGCCCCCAGGGAGAGCCAGCCGTAGCGGCGGCGCACGTCCTTGCGCCACTCGTCTTCCAGCTGCCCCATCGTCATCCCCCAGGTGACGCGGACCGAGCGGTCCAGCGTACCCTCGCGCCGCCAGTTCTGCAGCAGCAGCGCGAACCCCTCCTCACCGGTGCGCCGGCGCAGGTGGTCCACCATGGTCGCGGAGAGCAGGTAGGCCAGCCGCGCGCGCCCGGCGGAGCGGGGCCAGGCCAGCTCCAGCGAGTCAAGCCGCGGCGCGCGCCCCAGCAGGAACGCCACCCGCAGCGTCCAGGCGCTCTCCACGTCCCAGCTGCCGGACGCCACCTCCGCGTAGCCTTCCGTGAACCAGCGGGGGACGGGCTCCGGAAGCCGCTCCGCCACCACCAGGTGGGCGATCTCGTGCCGCAGCGTGGCCGCCGCGTCCGCCGGCCGCACGCCGGGGATGGGGTACGTGGGAAGGACGATGACGCGCGCGTGGGGAATGGCGATGCCGCCCGCCCACTCCGGCGCGCCGCCGCCCGTGGCCGCGGCGAAGTCGCGCGGCGTGGGGGCCAGGAAGATGGTGGTGGATTCGGGGGCGGCGCCACGGCCGAAGCCGGGGAGCGGCATGGGGCGCGTGGCGGTCGCCAGCACCTCGCGCGCCAGCGAAAGCTCGCGCGGGGCGTGCACCACGCGGACGGTGCCGGCGGCCAGGGTGTCGGCGCGCGGCTGGGCGTCCAGCGCGCCGGGGGAGGGGAGAAGCGCGAGAAGGGGAAGAAGGACGGCGCGCGCGGCGTGGCTCAGGCGCCGACGGACACCGGCTCCCCCGCCTCCAGCTGCGCCAGCGCCTTGCCGCAACGTTCGCCCCACAGGTTGAAGCGGTTGGCCTGGTGCCCGGTGCGCCACGCCCGGGCCGCCTCGTCCAGGCGGCCCTGCAGGTAATACGCGCGCCCCGTCTCCCACCACGCCTCCAGCATCCCCGGCCCCAGCTCCAGCGTGCGGCCGAAGAACGAGCGCGCGTCGTCGTACATCTCGCGCTCCAGGTACAGCATCCCCATGTACAGGTGCGCGTAGATCTGCGCCTTGCGGTCGCTTTCCTGGCGGATGGCGCGCGACAGGTGCTCGATGGCCTCGCCGAAGATTCCCTTCTTCAGGCAGATGTACCCCAGGTTCACGCGCGCCAGCGGGTTGTTGGGGTCGCGCATCAGCACCTTGTAGTAGGTCATCAGCGCGTCGTCGTACTGCTCGCGCAGCATCTGCGCCCATCCCAGCAGGCTCTCGGCGTGCGGGTCGTTGGGCGCCAGCTCCAGCGCGCGCTCCAGCTCCTTGACCGCGCGCTGGGGGTCGCCCGACGCGATGGCGGTCCACCCGCGCTCCACGTAGGTGCTGCTGCCGATGTGGTCGCTTACGATGGTCTGCGGCTGCGCCGCGGCCGGCGGGGGCGCGGGGAGCGCCTTGTAGCGGTCCACCAGCCCGCGGATGCGCTCCTTGAGCGCCGTGAGCCCCTCGATGGCGGATTCCGTCTCGCGGAAGAAGCCCACGATCTCCTGGCGCAGGGCGTCGCGGTCCTCCGCCCCGGCGCCGTCCAGGCGGGCGTCGATGGCGGCGAAGCGCTCCTCCAGCTCCGACAGCAGCTCCTGCGCGGTCATGCCCCGTCCGCCGCTCCGCCTTCGGCGGGGACCAGCTCCGCCCCCTGCAGCGCGATGCGCTCCTCGCTGCTGAGGATGCGCTCCAGGTCCAGCAGGATCACCAGCCGGCCCTCCAGCCGCACGATGCCGCGCACGAACTCCGCCGCCAGGCCGCGGATGTACGCGGGCGGGGGCGCGATGCTGGTCTCGGGCGCGCGCAGCACCTCGGTCACGCTGTCCACCACCAGCCCCAGCCGCTCGCCCCCGAACTCCACCAGGACGATGCGCGTGTCCTCGTCGAAGGCGAACTCCTTCACCTCGAAGCGGCGGCGCAGGTCCACCACCGGGACCACCGCCCCGCGCACGTCCAGCACCCCCTCCACGAAGGCGGGGGCACGCGGCACGGGGGTGACCCCCTGCCAGCGCAGGATCTCGTGCACGGCGAACACGTCCAGCCCGAACTCCTCGCCGCCGACCTTGAAGGTGACCAGCTGCACCTGCGGCACTGCCGCCTGCCGAACGTTTCTCATCTCTCCGCGCTGTCCAGGGTGGTGCGCTCGCCGAGGATCTCCGCGAGGTCGATCAGGGTCACCAGCCGGTCGTCCATCCGCGCGACGCACACCACGTAGGCGTCGCGGTCGCCGCCGGTGTGCGGCGCGGGGCGCACGCACTCCGGCGGCACGTCCATCACCTCGTGCACCGCGTCCACCGCCACCCCCACCCGCCCGTCGCCCATCGCCACCACCAGGACGGCAGGGGCCCGCGCCGCCTCGCGCGCCAGCCCCAGCGCCGGCGCCACGTCCATCACGGGCACCATCTCGCCGCGCAGCATCAGCACCCCCAGCAGGTGGGGCGGCATGTCGGGGAGCGGCTGGATCGTCCGCCGGGTCACCACCTCCTCCACCAGGCGGATGTCGCAGCCGTGCAGCTCGCCCCCCAGGCGAAACGCGACGGCCTGCGCGCCCTCGCCGCGGGCCAGGAGGGCGCGAAAGTCCAGGGCCAGGGGTGCGGCGGGCGCGTTCACGGGCTTTCTCCCGCGGGTGCGGTGGACAGGGCCGGGGCGGCGCGGACGTCCAGCTGGCGCTCGATCTCATCGTGGATCTGCTCCAGCGGAAGCACGGCGTGGGCGGCCTTCGCCGCGGCGGCCGGCATTCCGAAGATGACCGACGACGCACGGTCCTGGGCGATGCCGTAGCCGCCGGCCTCCACCAGCTCGCGCAGCCCCTCGGCCCCGTCGCGCCCCATCCCCGTGAGCACCACCCCCACCGCACGGCGGCCGAACGCCTCCGCCACGCTGCGGAACAGCGGGTCGGCGGCGGGGCGCACCCCCCACAGCGTGGGCTCCTGGTCCAGCGCGATGCGCACCTGCCCGCCATCGCGCAGCACGCGCATGTGCCAGTCGCCGGGGGCCAGGTACACGTGGTCGGGGCGAACCACGTCGCCCTCCGCCGCTTCCACCACGCGCAGCGCGGCCATCCCGTCCAGCCGCTCCGCG
Organism: Gemmatimonadota bacterium; assembly: GCA_019348475.1. Classification (GTDB taxonomy): domain Bacteria; phylum Gemmatimonadota; class Gemmatimonadetes; order Longimicrobiales; family Longimicrobiaceae; genus Longimicrobium. Next base: position 5,885 of record JAHWJJ010000093.1, read on the forward strand.
AACGAGCGGGTGAAGCGCGGCGGCATGTGCTGCACGATGAGGACGGCGGCCCCCAGCGGCGCGCGCAGCCGGGGCACCAGCTCGGTGAGCGCCCGCGGCCCGCCGGTGGAGGCCGCAATCGCCACCACCGCCTGGGCCGAGGGCCCCGTGAACGGCGCGCGGGTGGGCCGCTGCGCCTGCGGTCGCCTGCGCTTGCGCGCGGACGCCGCCTGCCTCCGCGCCGGCGCGTCGTGCTCCTGCGCGGGCGGGGGCGCCGCGGGACGGCGGACGCGGACGGGGATGACGGACAGGTTGGCGGTGGCCGCCGCCCGCAGCGCCTGCAGCAGCCGGTCCGCCACCGTGTCCAGGTTCAGCGAGATGGTGCCGGACGGCTTGGCGACGAAGTCCACCGCGCCGTAGTCCAGCGCCCGCATGGTCGCTTCGCCGCCCTCGGTGGTGTAGGCGGAGAGCATCACGACCGGGCGCGGGGTTTCGCTCATGATGTAGCCCAGCGCGGAGAGGCCGTCCAGCCCGGGCATCTCCACGTCCATGGTCACCAGGTCGGGCTCCAGCTGGTGCACCTTGCGCAGGGCGTCGTTGCCGTCGTGCGCGGTGCCCACCACCCGGAACTCGTCGGTGCGCGAGAGGATGTCGCTGATCACCCGGCGCATGAACGCGCTGTCGTCCACCACCAGGACGGTCCGGGGGCGCGCCCGCTCCGCCTGGTCAGAGAACGACATCGGCCTTTCCCACCGAGCTCACCGTCGTCTTTCCCGCGCCCACGTAAAAGCGCACCGAGCGGCCGTAGTCGCCCCCCACCTCCTCGGCCACCACCGGGATCCCCGCGCGCTCCAGCGCCTGCTTGGAGGCGATCACGTTGCGGGCGCCCATGTTCAGCGAGCCGGGAACCATCAGCGTCTGGAACATCGCCGCGCCCCCCACCAGCCGCGCCTTGAGGCGCCCGGGGCGCGCCCCCAGCCGCGCCATCTCCTGCACCAGCGCGGGGACGGCCGTGGTGGCGAACTTGCTGGCGTTCCCCTGGTCGCGCGAGAGGGCGGGCTCGGGAAGCAGCACGTGCGCCAGCCCGCCCACGCGCGCCTCGGGGTCGTGCAGCACGATGGCCACGCACGAGCCCAGCCCCAGCGTGACCAGGGTGTCGTTGGCGCCGCCCACCGCGGCCTGCGCCACCTTTACGAAGGTGGCCCCGTTCGGCTTGCTCATGCGGGCCTGCGAAAGATGCGCTCGCGGTTGTTCACCGGGCGAAAGAGCAGGCGCGCCTCGCCGATCAACGTCTCCACCTTTCCCATCACCAGAAACCCGCCGGGGGCCAGGGCGTCGTGAAAGCGCTTGAACAGCCGCTCCTGGATCTCGCGGTCGAAGTAGATGACCACGTTGCGGCAAAAGATCAGGTCCTGCCGGGCCAGCGGCTCGCCCGAGATCAGGTCGCGCCGTTCGAAGTGCACCCCCGGCCGCGCCTCGGGGCGCACGGTCCAGGGGGGCCCGCCGGTGAACCAGCGGTCGCGGATGCGGGGCGGCGTCTCGGTCATCGACAGGTCCGGGTACTCGCCCCGGCGCGCGGCGTCCAGGCTGCGCCGGTCGATGTCGGTGCCCGTGATGTGGATGCGCCCCGCCTCGGCCGCGCGCCCCTGCTTCTCCAGCCACTCGCGCATCAGGATCGAGCAGGTGTACGCCTCCTCCCCGCTGGCGGAGCCCGCGCTCCACACCTTCACCTGCCCGGGGCGGTCGAAGAGCGCGGGGAGCACGTTCTGCTCCACCGCCTGCCACGTCTCCAGGTTGCGAAAGAACTTGGTGACGTTGATGGTGAGCGTGTCCAGCAGGTGGTCGTACTCCGCCGGGTCGTGGTCCAGCAGCGCGCCGTACTCCCGGAACGTCTTCTGCCCGCGCGCCCGCATGCGCACCGCGATGCGCCTGCGAAGGCACTTCTCCTTGTACCACTGGCAGTTGAAGCCGCGGTCGCGCTCGATCTTTCGCTTCAGCTTTTCCAGCTCCTCGTCGTCGCCCTCCATCTGCAGGGCGAACGGGGGGAACGGGGGGGGTACGGTGCCCGTCATCGCAGCACGCTCTCCACCAGCTCCAGGTTGGTGCGCACCACGCTGTTGCGGGGGTTGATCTCCAGCGCCTTGCGCCACAGCTCCACCGCCTGCGCGCGCTCCATCCGCTTGTAGTGGATGTTCCCCATCCGGAAGTACACGTCGTCGCCCAGGCGCGGGTTCAGCCGCACGGCGCGGCCGTAGGACTCCGCCGCCTCGTCGTAGGCGCCGCGGCGGTACAGGGCGTCGCCCAGCGCCTTGAAGGTCTGCGGCAGGTCGCCGTCCTCTTCCGTGGCGCGGCGGTACATGGCCTCGGCCCCCTCCCAGTCGCCCTTGCGCTCCAGCACGGCGCCCTGGTGCAGGTAGATGGCGGCGCCGTGCGGGTGCCGCTCGATCCCCTCGTCCCCCAGCCGCAGCGCGGCGTCGGCGCTCCCCGCCGCGGCCTCGGCCAGCAGCGCGAAGGCGTAGTACGCGGCCGGCGGCCGCCCGCTTCCCAGCGCCTCGCGATACGCGGCGAACCCCTCCGCCGCCGCGTGCACCTCGCCCAGCTTCAGCAGCAGGATGGCGCGGGAGAGCAGCACCTGCGGCCGCTGGGGAGCCAGCCGCGCCGCCTCGTCGGCGGCGAAGCGGGCGTCCGGCATCCGCCCCAGCCGCTCCAGCGCCAGCGACATGGCGTGGAACACCGAGGCGCGCGCCCCGCCCAGCTCCACGACCTCCTTCAGGTACCGCAGGGCGAAGCGGTCGTCGCCCTTGCGCAGCCCGATGAGCGCCAGGTGAAAGCGGGCGTCCAGGTTGCGCGGCTGCAGCTCGGCCACGCGGCGAAACTCGCGCGTGGCCTCGTCGTGCATCCCGGTCTTGTAGAAGGCGATCCCCAGGTTGCGGTGCTCGTCGATGCGCGCCTGCGGCACCTCCTTGACCTGCGCCTGCCGCCGCCCCACGGGGTGGGCGAAGCCGGCCTGGATGAGCCCGAACAGCGCCTTCCCCACGTCGAACTCCACCATCCCGCTCTCGTCGATCAGCTCCTGCACGCTGCGCTTGCCGTCCACCAGCGGAACGATGCGGTGCTGCTCCTCCGACAGCTCCAGCCCCGCCATGGGCCGGGACCGGTCGATCTCGAACACCAGGTCCAGCGACGGGATCTTCTTTTCGATCAGGCTCCACTCGTCGATGCGGCGGGCGCCCTCCAGCAGCAGGTTCTCCGGGTTGATGGAGACCCGCATGGCCCCTTCTTCCGGGCGCTGCTCGGCTTCGAAGTAGAACGAGCCCTGCGACCAGGTGAAGAGGTAGTAGACCGCCTCTTCGATCTGGATGCGGATGTACTGCTCCAGCTGCTCGCGGGTGATGGCGCCGCGGCGGATGAGGATCTCGCCGAGCCGGCTCTTGGCCGGGTCGCGCGCCTGCTCGTCGATGGCCTCCGCCAGCTGGGTGGACTGGATGAGCCCGTTCTTCACCAGCAGGTCGCCCAGCCGGTCACGCCGGTTGACGATGGAGGCGTAGGTGATGCGCCCGCGCTCGAAGAAGATGTAGCCGAAGTTGCTGCGGTCCGTCAGCGAAAGGCAGCCGGTCTTCTGCCCCATGGCCAGCAGCTGCAGCACGTCGGGAAGGCTGGCTTCCTTCAGGTTTCCCTTGATGGCCATCTCAGGCCAGCTCCTCGATCAGGCGGTCTTCCAGGGCCAGCCAGTCCCACGCCGCCTTTTCGGGGTTGAAGTACCACCGGTCTACCTGCGGCTGCGCCTTCAGCGCCTCGTCCGCGCGCCGCTCCACCGCCGCCCTGGCGGAGACCAGCAGCGCCTCGGCCTCGCCCACGCGGTCGGGGTCGGCCAGCAGCGGCGAGCGGGCGGAGTCGGAGCGCATCCCCTCCAGCTCCGCGCGGATCGCCCGCAGCTTCTGCACGTCCGCGGCGAAGGCGTCCAGCACGGCGTCCACGTCGGGGGCGGTGTCGGCGTCCAGCGCGGCTTCCAGCCGCCGGGTGCGGACGCCCTCGCCCTCCCAGCGCAGGATGGACTCGGCCAGCCGCTTGCGCCACGGAGCGGTCTCCACGATCTCCTCGACCGTGGCGGTGATGTCACTGAGAAAGGCGCTGAACTCGTCCAGCGAGTGCGCCGCCGGCTCCGGCCGGTTGAGCGCGGCCACCTCGGGCGCCGAAAGGGTGCCGCCGCGCTCGGTCTGCGCCGCGCCCACCCGCTCCACCGCCTGCACCAGCCCCGCCGCGTCGGCTACGGGGAGCCGCGCGATCTCCGCCGCCGCGCCGTCGCCCAGCGCGATCCCCCGCTGGTCCGCGGCGCGCCGCGCGATCTCCTGGCGCGACTGGTCGCCCTCGTCGGTGGCGGCGGGAAGGTCCACGGCCAGCCCGCGGACGAAGCGGGCGCGCAGGTCGGGCTCGATCCCGGGGAGCTCAGCGGCGGCGGAGTCGCCGGCCAGTACGATCTGCGCCGTCCACTCCAGTTCGTCCCACAACTCCAGCAGCTCCTGCTGGGTGCGCGCCTTCCCCGCCAGCGCCTGCACCTCGTCCAGCAGCACCAGCTCCGCCTCCAGCAGCTCGTCGCGCAGCGCGTCCATGGACCCGCTTCCCACCGCCGCCGAGACGCGGTCCACCAGCGTGTCCGCGGTCAGGTAGAGCACGCGCAGCTCGGGGCGCACGGCCAGCGCCAGGGCGCCGACCGCCTGCAGCAGGTGCGTCTTGCCGCTGCCGCGCAGGCCGTGGATGAAGAGCGGGTTGTACGCGGTGCGCGGGGCCTCGGCCACACGGCGCGCGGCGGCCGCGGCCATCCGGTTGCCGGGGCCGACGACGAACGTATCGAAGGTAAAGCGCGGGTCCTGCTGAAAGATCATCCTGGGCGGTGGAAAAGGGCTTTCCAAGTTAATCGTGTGTCCGTTCCGGCGCGAGGCGGGCGTCGCCACGGCCCCCACCCGCCCTCGGCCGCGACCTCCGCCGAAACTGCCGGGGGAGGTTGGGTGGGGCGTGGAGATCGTGCACGGCGGGCGGGCGTCTCCTGGCGCGCGGAGGGCGCCCCTCTCCCGGCCTTCCGGCGCGGTGGCCGGGCCCGCGAGGCGCCCCCTCCGCTCGCTCAGGCTCGCACCTCCCCCAAAAAACCCTGGGGGAGGTTGGGTGGACGCGAGGCTCGTGCACGGCGGGCGGGCATCTCCTCGCGCGCGGGGCGCCCCCCTCTCCCGGCCTCTCCCCCGCAAACTGCGCGGGGGAGAGGGGCGGTC
>JAHWJJ010000474.1 GCA_019348475.1 Gemmatimonadota bacterium
CGGTTGCGGAACTCGTTCTTGAGCAGGTTGTTCGCGATCGTGTGGATCCACGTCGAGAACTTGCGCGCCGGATCGTAGCTTTCACGCGCGCGGTGAATGCGCAGGAAGGTGTCCTGCGTAAGGTCCGCCACGCGCTCTTCGTCGTTCAGCCGCTTGCGCAGGAACCCCTGGATGCGGGGCTCGTAGCGCTCTACCAGGACGCGGAAACCGGCCTCCTCGCCCTGCGTGTACCGCTGGAACAGGTCTTCGTCCGCCATGTCGTGCAGCACCGGCGCCTCGGGCTGGCGGCTGCCAAGACGCATGCGGGCCGGCCGCACGCCCAGGGAGGCGTGCCGCGGCGCTTCGAAGAGCGCGGCCGTGCTGCGGAGGTCGATAGCAGTCTTCATGGCAAGCAATCTAACCCCTCTGCCCCCGTTTGTCGAGGGTACGCATCATGTACCCGGATCGGTTAACCCGTTGTTAATCTGGTGTTTACACCTCCGCCGCGGGTTGCTCGCGGCGCAGGCGCGCGCGGGTGCGCGCGTCCGCGATGTTGAAGGCCAGAAAGATCACCGACCCCAGCGCCAGCTGAAAATAAAAGGTCAGCAGGCGCCACCCCGCCGTGGCGATGCCGATGACCCCCGCCGGGAGCAGCGCCTGGTACACCAGGTAGAACGCCGCCTCGGCCCCGCCCGACGCGCCGGGCGTGGGGATGAACATCATGGCGGTGAAGATGACCCACTGCAGCAGGAAGAAGAGCACGGGATCCACGCGCGCGCCCAGGAAGTAGGCCAGCGCCGTCACCACCGAGTAGCGGCAGGTCCACTGCACGGCGGTGATCATCCAGGCGAGCGCGAACCGGCTCTTGCCGCGCTGGATCACCAGCTCGTGCACGCTCCTGAAGTCGTGCCAGGTGCGGCGGGTGCGCCGCTTGAAGCGCCCCGCCATGCGCAGCCCGCGCCGCCGCAGGGTCTCGCCCAGGTACCCCCGCAGCACGGCCTTGAACAGCAGGCGCAGGGCCAGGATGCCCAGGGCGAAGGTGGCGATCACCGGCACCGCCTGCCCCCGCAGCTGGTCGCCCAGCGCGCGCAGCACGGGGAGCTCCCACGCGCGCGAGATGAAGATGGAGAGGGGGATGGCCACGGCGAAGAACAGCATGTCTTCGATGTAGCCCAGCGTAACGATGGACGCGGCGTGCCCCTGCGAAATGCCCTTCTGCACCATCATCCCCCAGCGGAACACCTCACCGCCGGAGCTGGTGGGGAACACGCTGGACGAGAGCTCGGCGCCCAGGGTGACCCGGAACATGTCGCGAAAGCTGACCCGGTGGCCGATGAAGCGGGCCCAGATCAGCAGGCGCAGCGTGTTGGTGACCCACGGAAACAGCGCCAGGAAGAGCGCCAGGTACAGCCAGCGCCGGTCCAGGTCGCCCAGGTTACGCAGCACGTCGTGGTCGGTGGCGAACCACGAGAGCGCCAGGTTGCCCAGCACCCCGAAGGGCACCAGGAACAGCGCGGTGCGCAGCACGCGGTCGAAGCTGCGCGAAAGTCCGGCGGTGGGGGGGGGCTTGGGCTTCATCTGCGCGGGAGGGGGCGCGGCGGGTGGGTGATCACGCGTCGGTAGCTTTCCATCAGCTTTCCGTTGATGGCGGCCCAGTCGCGCTCGCGGGCCACCTCGCGCGCCTGCCGCCCCATGCGCGCGCGCTCGCCGGCGTTGCGCAGCAGGCGCTCGCAATGCTGCGCCAGGTCCGCGGGGTCGTTTGCCCGGGCGATGAACCCCGTTCGCCCCGGCTGCACCAGGTCCGGCGGTCCGCCGCGGTCCACGACCACGGTGGGAAGTCCGGACGCCTGCGCCTCGAGCACCACGTTGCCGAAGGTCTCCGTCGTCGAGGGAAAGACGAACACGTCGCCCGAGGCGTACCACCGCGCCAGCGCGTCCCCCGACTGGTGACCGGCGAAATACGCGTCCGGCAGCGCCGCCTGCAGCTCCGCGCGCATCGGCCCGTCCCCTACGAGGACCAGGCGGTGGATGTTTCCGTGCTGCCGCAGGATGCGGTCCATCTGCACCAGGTCGGCCATGTCCTTCTCCTTCACCAGCCGGCTGACCATCAGCAGGACGGGCGTGTCGGGGCCCGCGCCTGCCGCGGCGCGCAGCTCCGCGCTGCGGTGGTCGGGGGAGAAGCGCGCCAGGTCGATCCCCCGCGACCACAGCTCGGTGTTGGTGATCCCGTGCTCCGCCAGCTCGGCGATGATGCTGTCCGACGGGGCGTACACGCGCTCGCACCGCTCGTAGAACCGGCGCAGCATCCGCCACCCGAAGCCCTCCAGCCGCGGAACGCCGTAGTAGCGAAAGTAGCTGACGAAGTGCGTGTGGAAGCTGCTCACCACGGGGATCCCCCGCCTGCGCGCCCACCCCTGCGCGCGCGAGGCCATCGGGGTGGGGCTGACCAGGTGCACCAGCTCCGGCCCCCACGCCTCCAGCTCGCGCGCGATGGATCCCAGGCGCGGCACGGTGACGCGGTAGTCGGGATACAGGGGAAAGCGCACGTACCGCACGGGACGCACGCGGCCGCTCCACGAAACGTCGGGTCCGGGGACGAACGGCGAGCAGACGCGAAAGTCCACGCCCTGGCTTTCCAGGTAGCCGAAGAGCTGTGCCAGCGTGCGCGACACGCCGTCCACGTGCGGGAGCAGGCTCTCGGTAAAGTAGACCACCTTCATGCGCCGGCCCGGCTGGCGGTGGCGTGCTGCGTACGCGCTGTCGATTGCACCGGCGGACGTGCTGCGGTTCTGGGGGATGGCGGGCGGCAATCTAAGGGGCGGCGGGTGAAGGTGACAGGGCGGCGTGGTGAACGGGTGAGCGGGTGAACGGGTGAACGGGTGAACGGGTGAAGGGGTGAAGGGGTGAAGGCGTCGTCACTTCGTCGAAGCCGGGTCGGTGCACGGCAGGGTGCAGCCGCGCGGCTGCACGTGGAATGGACCGGCTGCACCCCATCGATCCCTCGTCTGCGCGCAAATGGCACAATAGCAACATCTTACGATTTTGCGGCATGCGGTCCCGCCGTTGCTCTGGTGGTCGATGCAGGACGTGATCGACATCGACCGCAACCAACCGGAGCAGGACCCATGCAGAGCAAGACGATTCTGAGCGCGGTGGCCGTGACGGCGGCGCTGGCGCTTTCGGCGGGGAAGGCGGGGGCGCAGGCGTTCCCGGCGGAGAAGGCGGCGCAGGTGCGCGCGGCGGTGGCGGAGTGCACGGCCGCCGGCGAGCGCAAGGACGAGGCGGCGGCGCGCCCCGCCACCCGGCAGGCGACGGCGCTGCTGCGCGAATGGATGCAGGCGGAGCCGCGCGGGGTGGAGCCGCGGGTGCGCATG
>JAHWJJ010000094.1 GCA_019348475.1 Gemmatimonadota bacterium
CCCCTTCACCCCTTCACCCCTTCACCCCTTCACCCCTTCACCCCTTCACCCGTTCTCCCCGAACAGCGGCAGATCCGGCACCACCCGCAGGGGCGCGTCCTCGTCGGGCTGGCCGTTCGCCGCGGGCGGGGCAGGGCGGGCGGCCTGCTGCTGCGCCGCCTGCTGCTGGGCCATCGCGGTGGCGGCCATCACCCCGGCGGGGCCCATCGACTCCACCATGGTGCTGGGCACCACCATCATCCCGCCCTTCTGCTTCAGCCCCTCGTACAGGATGTTCATCTGCCGCAGCTGCAGCGCGGTGGGATTGGCCTGGTACGCCTCCGCCGCCTTCTCGAACAGCTTCGCGATCTCCACCTCGGCCTCGCCCAGGATGATGCGCGCCTGCTTCTCACGCGCGGCCTGCGCCTCGCGCGACATGGCGTCCTGCAGCGAGGCGGGGATCACCACGTCGCGCATCTCGACCGAGTGCACGCTCACGCCCCAGGGGGTGGTGCGCTCGTCGATGAGCGCCTGCAGCTCCTTTTCGATGTGCAGCCGCCCGCGCAGCAGCTCGGTGAGCGAGGTGCGGCCGATGATGTCGCGCAGCGCGGTCTGCGCGGCCCAGCTTACCGCCTGCCGGTAGTCCTGCACCTCCAGGGCGGCCTTTTCGGGGTCGTACACCGTCCAGAACAGCACCGCGTCCACGTTCACCGGCACGGCGTCGCTGGTCAGCGTCTGCTCGGCGGCGAACGCGGTGGTCACGGTGCGCTGGTCCACCCACGCGGCCACGGTGTGCACGCCGGGCACCACCCAGAACACGCCCGGGCCGCGCATCCCTACGTAGCGCCCGAACTTGAGCACCACCGCGCGCTCCCACTGATTCGCGATCTTGGGCGCGAACATGGCCACGGCGCCGATCGCGGCGCCCACCACCGCCGCCGCCACGCTTCCCGTGGCCGCTGCGGTGGCGATGCCGGCCGCGGTGGGGCCCGCCAGGGAGAGCGCGGCCAGCACGTTGCCGCGCGGGACCTTCACCTCGGGGGAGACGATCCCCGCGCTGGACGTCTTGAAGGGAACCAGGTCGGTTGCCATGCAGGAACTCCTTGGGTTACGGCGTACGCCGGCCGTGCAGGTGGATGATCACGTCGTTCAGCGAAAACCCGAGCTCCGCCGCCTGGCGCAGGAAGGTGTCCTCCAGCGCGCACAGCTCGTCGTACAGCTCTTCGCGGCGAATGGCCTCGGGCGACGCCCGCACTACGGTGCCCACCCCGCCCACGGTTTCGAGCACCCGCTGCCGCTCCAGCTCGGCGTAGGCGCGGGCCACGGCGTTCGCCCCCACGCGCAGGTCCACGGCCAGCTGCCGCACGGTGGGCATGGCCTGCCCGGCGGTCAGCAGCCCCGCCCCCACCGCCGAGCGCACGGTGCGGACGATCTGGGCCTCGGCGGGCGTGGGGTCCGACGGGTCGATGTGGAACATGCGGTCCGGTGCGCGGGCGGCGGTGGTCCTGAAGGGATGCAGGCCGGGTGCGGCGGCGTCAAGTCGCGGCGCGCACCGTGGATCGGGGACGGGACAAGGGGACAAGGGGACAAGGGACGCGCTGGTCAGGGGATGATCTCCCCCTCCGCCGGCCGCCGCCCCGTGGCCGCCCAGGCGCGCAGCGCGTCGAAGGCGGCGCCCACCTGCGCGGGGGTGAAGTTGCAGTGCCCGTCCGCCACGACGTACGCGGCGGCGAAGCGATCTTCCGTGCCCGCCAGCTGGGCGAGGGTGCGGTAGCGGTCCATCTGCTCCGGCGGGACGGTGGCGTCGTACGTGGTGTGCACTGCGAGGACGGGGTCGGCGATGCGGCCCGTGGGCGTGTAGCGCGAGCGCAGGTACTGCACGGCCGCGGGATCCGGCGCGTAGCGGCGCACGCCGCGCGCGCTCGCGGTGTCGTCGCCCAGGCCGCGGTAGACGGTGCCGCGGTTGTCGAACGGGTTGCCACCCGCGCGCTCCTCCAGCTCCCGCAGGATGGTGGCGAAGAACCAGACCAGTCCGGGGATGCTCCGCGGCTGCAGCGCGTAGCGGTTCGCCAGCGCCTCCGCCCGCTCCGGGTGCGCGCGCACGGCGGCCACGATCGCGTCGCGCCCCGGCGCGGGCGCGGCGGGCAGATCCACCAGGCCGCGCGGCGAGGTGGTCAGCACCCCCGGGTACAGGTAGTCGAACGACACCAGCAGGTCGAACATCGTCCGCATCGCCTCCAGCGTGGGGCTCAGAACGCCGCACAGCGGCAGCGCGCCGTGGTACTGCGCCGGGCGCCCCTCGATGGTGGCCAGGGTGATCAGCCCGCCCATGGAGTGCCCGGTCACGAAGGTGGTATCCGGCCGTCCGTAGCGGCGGACGAAGTGGCGCCGCAGCGCCTCCGTGTCCTCAATCCCCTCGCGCACGGCCCACCCCTGCGCGCGGTACCACGACTGCGCGAACGCGAACCCGCGCGACGTGAATGCTTCGCGGAAACCCGCGTGCCGCGGAGCCGCCGGCTCGAACGCCGTGCCCACGATCTCGTAGCCGTGCGCGTACATCACCAGGCCCCCGTTCCACCCGGCCGGGATGTCGATGCGGTACGGCGCGCCGGCCACGGTGCCGCTGTCGGTGACGGCCTGCGCTGCACGGGAGGTGCTGACGGCGGGAGGGGCGGATGCGCACCCCGCGGAGAGCGCGAGGAGCGCGAAGAGCAGGCGGTGCGAACGCATGGATGCGGGACGGGGCGATGGACCGGGGGATGGACGGGAGGATAGCGCGTGCGGCGGGGTGGGGCAATCCGCCTACGGGTGGTCCTCGCCCAGCGCCAGGGTGCGCAGGGCGGCGCGGCGGCGGATCTCCATGGGCGCGTTGTCCAGCGCCTCGATGCCGTCCGTGGTGAACCCGTCCGCCGGGTCGAAGCCCAGGCTGGCCATCAACTCGCGGATGTAGTCCTCTTCCAGGCCGCGGTCGCGGATGCGCTGCCCGATCTCGTCGTCCGTCATCATCTCCTCTCCCTCGTTCGCCTTTCCTGTCCCTGCCCGTACACCGCGGCCATCGGGCCGTGCCCGGGACAGAAACCAGCTTCAATTCCACGACACCGTCCAACGCCTTTCGCACTTTCGCACTCACGCACTCACGCACTCACGCACTCATTCCCGGCTCGGCCGTGGAACAAAAAAACAGCGGAAGGTCGCCCGACCTTCCGCTGCCTCGCCGTCGGATCTGTCCGCCTCGCGCGGACCGGAGGGAGCCGGCCCGCGCGAGAGGGGGAGTGTGGTCAGAAGGTGACCGTTGCGTCGTTGGAGCAGGTGGTGGTGCCGGCGTCGCACACGCGGTAGACGTACGTGCCGCCGCCCTTCTGGTTGATGCTGTCGGTGTGCGCGCCGTCGTTGGCCGTGGTGGCGATGCGCGCGCCGTCGCGATACACGTCCACGCTGGCGGCCGTGGCGCCGGACCAGGACAGGTCCACGCGCTGCTGGCCCTTCACCTTATAGCCCGAGGCGCTGAGCGAAATCCCCGCGCCCCCGCCCGACGACACCGCCACCGCCGACGAGCTGGAGCCGGTCTGGCCGGCGCCGTCCGTCACGGTCAGCGTGACCGTGTAGGTGCCGCCGGCCGCGTAGGTGTGGCTGGCCGTGGCGCCCGTGGCCGTGCCGCCGTCGCCGAAGTTCCACGCGTACGAGCTGATGCCGTTGTCGTCCGTCGAGGCCGTGCCGTCGAACGAGCACGACAGCCCCGAGCAGCTGAACGTGAACACCGCCACGGGCGCCGCGTCCACCGGCGTGTCGCCGTTCAGGAACGCCGTGTACAGCAGCAGGTTGGGCGTGCCGTAGGTGGCGCTGCGGCTGTGCAGCGTGATGCGGTCGGGGTTGGCGTTGGACACCAGCGCGCTGGCCACCTGGGCCGGCGTGGCGCCGGGGTTGGTCTGCAGGTACAGCGCGGCGGCGCCGGCCACGTGCGGGGTGGCCATGCTGGTGCCGCTGATGGTGTTGGTCTGCGTGTCGCTCTGGTACCACGCCGAGGTGATGCTGGACCCCGGGGCCAGGATGTCGACGCAGGTGCCGTAGTTGCTGAACGACGACTCCGTGTCGCTGCTGGTGGTGCTCCCCACCGTCATCCCCGCCGGCACCCGCGCGGGCGAGCTGTTGCAGGCGTCCTGCGGGCGTCCGATGAAGTCGCCGTTCCCCGCCGCCAGCGCGTACGACACGCCGCTGGAGATGGAGCGATCCACCGCCGCGTCCAGCGTGCTGCTGGCGCCGCCGCCCAGCGACATGTTGGCCACCGCCGGCTTTACGGCGTTGGCCGTCACCCAGTCGATGCCCGCGATCACGCCCGAGGTGGTGCCGCTGCCCTGGCAGTCCAGCACGCGCACCGCCACCAGGCTCACGCCCTTGGCCACGCCGTACACCGTGCCGCCCACGGTGCCCGCCACGTGCGTTCCGTGCCCGTTGCAGTCGTCCGCGCTGCCGCCGTCCACGGCGTCGTAGCCGCTGCTGATCCGGCCGGCGAACTCCACGTGCGAAAGGCGGATGCCGGTATCCAGGATGTACGCCCGCACCCCGGCGCCCGTGGGCGTGTAGGTGTAGGTGGTGGAGAGCGGAAGCGCCGCCTGGTCGATGCGGTCGATGCCCCAGGTGGCGTTGCTCTGGGTGGTGCTGATGCTGACCACCGCGTCTTCTTCCACGTGCGACACGCTGGGATTGGCCCGCAGCGCGTTCAGCTGCCCCGCGTTCAGCGCGGCCGCGAATCCGTTGACCGCGGCCGTGTACACGTAGCGCGGGTGCACGCCGGCCACCGCGGCCACGGAGCGGGGGTCGGCGCCGTCGGAGACCACCACCACGTACTGGCCGGGAACGGCGCGCGCCCCGGCCGAAAGGAGCGGCGCCTCGCCCGGCGCCCGGGCAAGCGAAACGGGATCGGATGCGTCCTGGCAGGCGGCCAGGAACAGTGCGGCTGCGGTGAGTGCGAGGGTTCTCTTCATCATCCGGTTTTCCGGGGAAGCGATGGCGGGCGCCCTTTCCGGCGCCGCGCGGCGGGTCGGTCCCCGCCGAGGCAGCGACCGTACCCCCGCGTGCCGCGGCGCACGTAAGTGCCGCTTTCCTAAACACTTGGCTCCACACGCCTTGCCGCCGGGCCCTGGAATCGGCGCACCATTTCAGGTCGCGGTGCATCAGAATGGTGCACCAACCCCGTGCGGTTGGGACACTCCGCCAAACCCCTCGTCCGAAGGCGCGCGCCCCCATCCCGACATCGGATGGGTCTTCCGGACGCAACGGGAGAGAGTGCACCCTCGCCGGTCCGCTCTACTCGCGGAGGTGTGCGGGCCGATCCGTTCGGAAGCGAAAGACGCCGCGCACCCGGTGAGTGCGCGGCGTCTTCCCTCTACCGAAAACCCGCCGTCAGGCGGTGGCGGCCGGGCGTTCCTGCATCATGCGGCGGATGGGGACGATGAGCGCGGCCAGCACGGCGGCGGCCACCAACAGCGACAGCGTGGTGGTGGTGAACAGCCGCGGCATCTGCTCCAGGTTCTCGGGGTCCACGTGGCCGCCCACCAGGCCGCCGATCAGCGTGCCGACCGACGAGGCCAGGAACCAGATCCCCATCATCTGCCCCACGTACTTGCGCGGCGACAGCTTGGTCATCGACGAAAGCCCCACCGGGCTCAGGCACAGCTCGCCCACCGTCTGGAAGAAGTAGCTCCCCACCAGCCACCAGGGCGAAACCAGCAGGTTTCCGCCGCTGGCCACCACGCGGTTGGCGGCAAGGATCATCATCGCAAAGCCCAGCCCGGCGAAGAACAGGCCGGCCGAGAACTTGGCCGGGCTGGAAAGGTCGCCGCGGCGGCGGGCCAGCGTCACCCACAGCGCCGCGAACACCGGTGCCAGGATGATGACGAAGAACGAGTTGACGGACTGGAACCAGGTGGCGGGGATCTCGAACCCGCCCACGTCGCGGTCCGTAAAGTCCCGGGCGAACAGGTTAAGCGAGGTGGGCGCCTGCTCGAACGCGGACCAGAAGATCGCGGCGAAGATGAACAGCACCACGATGACCAGCACCCGCTTCTTCTCTCCCCCGTCCAGCTCGCCGAACAGGAAGATGTAGCCAAAGTACGCCAGCGCCGTACCCACCAGCACGAACGTCATGTATCCGCCGATCACCTGCGCGTTCAGCTGCAGCACGCCGGTGGCCGCCAGCACGAACAGAAGGACGATCAGCGAGCCCAGCCCCCAGAGCACCGCCTTTACCTGCGACTCCTGGCGCCCCTGCACCGCCGGGTCCGGGTGCCGGGTGGGCTCCATCCCGATGTCGCCCAGCGTAGCGTTCGCGCGCACGGTGTAGACGATCAGGCCGATCAGCATGCCCACGCCCGCGGCGCCGAACCCGTAGTGCCACCCCACCTGCTCGCCAAGGATCCCCGTGATCAGCTGGCCGAAGAAGGCGCCCAGGTTGATCCCCATGTAGAAGATGGAGAACCCGGCGTCCCGCCGGGCGCCGCCCTCGGGGTACAGGTCGCCCACGATGGCGCTGATGTTGGGCTTCAGCAGCCCGGTGCCGCAGACGATCAGCAGCAGCCCCAGGAAGAAGCACACCTTGCCCGCCGTGCCCTGCCCGGCCAGCCCGGAGAGCGCGATGGAAAAGTGGCCCGCCGTGATGAGCACCGCGCCCCACCAGATGGCGCGGCGCAGCCCCAGCAGCCGGTCGGCCACCCACCCGCCCGGCAGCGACGCCAGGTACACCAGCGAGCCGTAGATGCCCACGATGGCCGAGGCCTGCCCGCGCTCGAACCCGAACCCGCCCTGCGCCAGCGCCGATGCCATGAACAGCACCAGCAGGGGGCGCAGCCCGTAGTACGAGAAGCGCTCCCACATCTCGGTAAAGAACAGCGTCGACAGCCCGCGCGGATGGCCGAAGAATGCGGTGTCCGTCGAGGCGTGCGGCGGCGGCGGACCGCCGCCTGCGTACGCCTGGGAGGGGTGCTTGCTCATGCCGGTTGCGGTGGATGGGTTGGGGCCGTTCACGCCGGTGGACGGCGCGTCCGCGGCAGGCTCCGCGGGGCTGGCTGCACGTGGATGCCGGGTTTTTCTTGTGTGAGGACGCGCCAATGTACAGCTTGCCCCCTCCCCGCGCCACCGCCGCGTGGGGAGGCGCATCGGGCGCCGTGGGGTACCGCGGGCGGAGGAGGAGAGTTCCAGGATGACGGAGGGACAGGCGCCGTTCGCGGCGGAGCTGCGGACGGCCGTCGAGGCGGCGGCCGCCGCGGCGGAGCTGGTGCGTGCGCGCGGCGGGGCGCAGCAGGTGCGCGAGAAGGGACGCGCGGACCTGGTGACGGCGGTGGATGAGGCGGCGGAGCGCGCGATCTCCCAGCGCATCCGCGTCCGTTTCCCGGACGACCGCATCGTGGGAGAGGAGCTGTCGTCCGCCGCCGTGCACGCCGGGCGGCGGTGGTACGTGGACCCGATCGACGGCACCACCAACTTCGTGCACGGCCACCCGTTCGTCTGCATCAGCATCGGCTTCGCGGACGACGACGGGGTTGCCGCGGCCGTGATCCACGCGCCGCTGCTTGGCGAGGTGTACCACGCCACCCGCGGCGGCGGCGCCTGGCAGCTCGGCGCGTTGACCCGCGTGACGGGGACGGACGAGCCCGGCCGCGCGCTGCTGGCCACGGGATTCCCCTTCAAGCGCGGCAAGGGCCGCCTGGACGCCTACATGCTGCTGGTGGCCGACGCCGTGCGCGGCACGCGCGACGTGCGGCGGGCGGGGAGCGCGGCGCTGGATCTGGCGTTCGTGGCGGCGGGGCGGGTGGAGGGGTTCTTCGAGATGGGCCTGGCGCCGTGGGACGTGGCCGCGGGGATGCTGCTGGTGCGCGAAGCGGGGGGCCGCGTGACCGGCTGGCCGGGGGACGCGGAGCCGCCGCTGCACACCGGCCGCATCCTGGCCAGCAACGGCCGCATCCATGGCTGGATGGAAGCGCTCGCCGCGAAGCACCTGCCGCGCCTGGAGCAGGAACAGAACAGGGAATAGGGAATAGCCTGCGACTCCTCCGGGATACCTGCTGGGGGGGCGCAGCACCGGCACCCGGCATCCTGAGGCTGTCGCGGCCGCGGGGGCAGAGGCGAAGGGCGAGGTCGCGGAGCAGTTCTTCCTCCGGCCGCCGGCCGCCGGGCATCGCTCCTGCATCGGACGGGCGCCGAACCCGAGCCGGAGGGGGAGGCATGTCGTCTTTCGCAACGTACCTGGTCGGCTTTATCGTCCTCATCGTGGGTCTGGCGATCGCGGCCAGCCTGCTGGGCGTGCCGACGGTGTGGATCGCGGTGGGGGTGATCGTGCTGGTGGGCATCGGCATCATCTCCGCCAGCAACCGCCAGACCCCGCGCGACCCGCCGCCGCCGAACACGTACTGAGCGGCGGGGACGGATGATGGAGTGATGGCCGAATGGACGCCCGCCCCACCCGGGGGCGGGCTTTTGCCATGCGCAAAGCCAGGGAGGAGAGATGCCGGATGGAGTGCCCGTGGAGTACCCGGTGCAGGTGGAGTGGGAGGGGGGGATGCGCTGGCGCGGAGGTCCGGCGAATGGTCCCGCGCTGCTGGTGGATGGAGAGCGGCAGGCGGCGCCCAGCCCGGTGGACGCGCTGGTGGTGAGCATCGCCTCGTGCAGCGCCATCGACGTGGTGGACTACCTGGAAAAGCGCCGCACGCCCCCCTCCT
This sequence comes from Gemmatimonadota bacterium, assembly GCA_019348475.1. Lineage (GTDB taxonomy): Bacteria > Gemmatimonadota > Gemmatimonadetes > Longimicrobiales > Longimicrobiaceae > Longimicrobium. The sequence goes on from JAHWJJ010000094.1 coordinate 8,691, forward strand.
CCGCCAGCGTTTCCGTGCGCTTTTCGCGCGCGGCGGAGCATCCGCGCCGGCTCACGGACCTGCACCTTGCCTACCGCGTGGCCACCGATTCCCCGCGCGAGCACGTGGAGCGCGCGGTGCAGCTTTCGTTCGACAAGTACTGCTCGGTGGCGGCCTCGCTGGCGCCGGACATCCGGTTTGGCTGGGAGATCGAGGTTTCGCCGGCTGCGGGGGAGTGAGAGGGAGGGAATAGGGAATAGGGGACACGAATCGGGCGGGGGCTGTTTCAGCGGGTTGGGAACTGGATGTAGTGGGGCGGGATGGCGGCGGTGAGCCAGACGCCGTTGTCGCTGCGGAAGAACGCGTGGCCGGCGCGGTGCATCTCGCCGGCCTTCACGCGCAGCACGACCGGGCGCCCGTGCCGCCGCCCGGCGGCCACCGCGGTGGCCTGGTCGACGGACAGATGCACGTGGGTGCGGCGGCCGGGGACCAGCCCCTGGGCGCGGATGGAGTCCAGGTTGCGGTCCGCCGTGCCGTGAAAAAGCACGCCCGGCGGCTCCCGCGGCTCCAGCCCCAGCTCCACGGCGACGGAATGCCCCTGGCTGGCGCGGATCCGCAGGCCGTCGCCGCTCAGCGCGAACCGCTTCTTCTCGTTCTCGGCGACCACGCGCTCCAGCGTGGGCCGGTCCAGCGCCACGCCGGCCCGCCTGGCGGCGGCGAGCAGATCATCCACGTCCACCCACCCCGCCTCATCCAGCCGCAGCCCCACCGACTCCGGCGCGTGCCGCAGCACCTTGCTCAGGAATTTGCTCGTCCCCACCAGCGACGCATCCATCAGCCTCCACCCGCCTGAATCCGCCGCACGCAGCCCGCTCCCCGCATCTTCCGATCGCCCCCGCCTTATCCGGCTTTTCGCACCACCCACGTGGTCATCGCCCGCAGGTTCTGCACGTTGGTGGTCTTGATGGGGTCCAGCAGCACGCCGCCCAATGCCTCCGTCCGCGCCAGCAGCCCGGCCTCGTCCACCAGGAACCGCTCGGAGCCGTCGGGGAGGCGGTAGCGCCCGGCCCCCACCGGACGCACGCGCGCCTCGATGCCGATGCTGCTGGCCAGCCGCGCGAACAGCATGCCCCCAGGCCGCAGCACGCGCCACATCTCATCCACCATCCGCCCGAAGTGCGCCTCGTCCGCGGCAAAGTGCAGCACGGCGCTGCTGATCACCGCGTCCATCGCGGAGTCGGCGAACGGCAGCGCATCCACCTGCGCCACCCGCACGTTCTCCGGCGGCAGATCGGGCGCGAGCTCCGCCGCAAGCCGCCGCACCTGCTCCACCGCCGCCGCGTCCCGGTCCACCGCGTGGAGGTCGAATCCGCGTCGCAGCAGGTACACCAGGTTGCGCCCGCCTCCGCATCCGGCGTCCAGCACCGTGCGAACCCCGTCGAACCGCCCCCGCAGCAGCTGGTCGAACAGGTAGATGTCGATGTCGCCGAACGCCTCGCGCAACGCCGCCGAAGGCGTGGTCTGGCTGGCTTGATTCACGACTCTGCGGCGCGTGTCCCGTTCACCCCTTCACCCCTTCACCCGTTCACCCGTTCACCCGTTCACCCGTTCACCCCTTCACCCCTTCACCCCTTCACCCGTTCACCCGTTCACCCGCTCACCCCCACCGCCTCCCGCGCCGCCGCCCGCCCGCGCTCCGTCAGCGCCAGGCGCTCGCCCGCGGCGCGGGTCAGCAGGCCGGTGCGCTCGGCGCCGCGCACCACCTGGCGCGCGAAGTCGGGCTCCCAGCGCAGGTGCTCGTGCAGGTGCGCCTCGCGGCTCTCCACCTCCGCCTCGGGCGAGGCCTCGTGGTTCAGCAGGTGGATGGCCAGCATGGTCTGCGCGAACTCCCACCGCTGCCGCGCCCGCCGCCGGGCGATCGCCACCAGGCCCCGCTCCGGCGCCAGGAGAAAGACCAGGAGAAAGACCACGCCCGTCATCGTCGCCATGGATCCCGCGATGGATACGTCCAGCAACCAGCTCATCCAGTACCCCGCCAGCGCGCTCACCACCCCCAGCCCCATGCTCAGGCCGATCATCCGCGGCAGCCGGTCCGTCAGCAGGTACGCGGACGCGGGCGGCGCGATCATGAGCGCCACGACCAGGACGGAGCCCACGGCGTCGAACGCCCCCACCGCCGTCACGCTGACCAGCGTCATGAACAGGTAGTGGATCAGCCCCGGCGCAAAGCCCAGCGCCCCCGCCAGCGCCGCGTCGAACGTCGTCAGCTTCAGTTCCTTGTAGAACGCCAGGATGAACGCGGCGTTCAGCAGCAGCACGATCCCCATCAGCCACAGCGTCCGCGGCCCCAGGTCCGTCCCCCCCACCACCAGGCGGTTGAACGGGGCGAACGCCAGCTCGCCCAGCAGCACCGCGTCCACGTCCAGGTGCACGTTCCCCGCATAGCGCG
>JAHWJJ010000095.1 GCA_019348475.1 Gemmatimonadota bacterium
TTCCGCCGCGGGCGGCGCGGCCGGACGGCGCGGCTCGGGCGCGGCCACCGTCGGCTCCGGCTCCGGCGCGGCGACGATCGGCTCCGGCTCCGGCTGGCCGGCGGGCTGAATGCTGACGCGGAACAGCGGGGCGCCGCGCGTTCCCGCCTCCTTGAGCCGCACCCGGTAGTCGCGGTCGTACAGCGAGCCGTGGCGCATCACCGAGTCCGTCAACTCCTCCTCCAGCTCCGCCGCCATCACCGCCACCGCCTGCGCCGCGTCCGGCCGCAGCGTCACCACCAGGGTGGTCAGCGGCAGCATCCGCACGTACTTGTCGGGGATGGCGCGCGAGTTGTCGCGGTCGATGGCGTCCCCCAGCGCCAGCTTGATCTCGGGGATGGCCTCGCGAAGAAACGAGTCCAGCAGCGGCTCTTCCACCGCGTCGTGCGGGCGGCTGGCCGGGGTAAAGTCGGTCATGGCTGCGTCGTCGGAGTGGCGGGGCGCGTCCCCGTCGCCGGCTGTCCCGTCGCCGGCTGTCCCGCGGCCGGCTGTCCCGCGGCCGGCGGCGGCGCGGCCGGCGGCGCGGCGGCGGACGGGTTCGCGGCCCCCGGGAGGACGAGCGAATCCGCCGCCAGCCCCGTGGTGTCGCCGATGGCGGCGCGGGCGCGCAGGGTGCGCACCTCGTTGCGCAGGCTGTCCACCTGCGCCGCCAGCGCCGGGTCGCCGCCGGCGCCGCCGCGGGTGGCCGCCCAGGCGGCGTACCCGGCAAGGCCCAGCGCCAGCAGCGCCAGCACCAGGGCGATGCCGCCCATCTTCGAAGAGCGTCGGGGCCCGGTCACGTCCACCTCCGGCGGCGGGTTGAACAGGTTGCGCGGCGCGCTCGCGGTGGATGCGCCCGCGGCCGGCGCGGCGGCCGAGGACGTCCGGCGCGGGGGCGAGGGCATGGTGTCGCCGCCGCCGTCCAGCACGCGCACCGCGACCACGGTGTAGTTGTCGTCCGGGCCCCGCTCTTCCACCTTGCGGGTGATGGATTCGCAGATGCGCTCGGACGAGGCCAGGGCCATCGCCTCGCCCAGTTCGTCCAGCCGCATGGCCTTGGTCACGCCGTCGCTCACCAGCAGGTACGTCCACCCGGCGCGGACGGGGATCCAGGCGGCCTCCGCCTCGCCGCCGCGGCCCACCGCCCGCTGCAGCTTGTTGCTCCCGGGCGAGTCGGGGATCTCGTCCAGCGCGATCTCGCCCGCCTCCCAGCGCGCGTACGCCGGCGTGTGGTCGCGCGTCTCCAGCCGCACCGTGCCGTCCGGCGAGCGGCTGAGGATGCGCACGTCGCCCACGTGCGCGCCGATCCATCCCACGTCACCACCGCGGTCCACCGACAGCGCCATCAGCGCCAGCGCGCACCCCATCCCCCCGCGCTCGTCCGGCGACTGCTGCGCCAGCCGCGCCACCGCCTCGTCCGCGTGGCGCACGGCGTAGCGGGCGCCGTCCAGGCTGCGGATCTCCGCCCCCTGCACCAGCGCCGACAGCGCCGTGTCGGCGGCCAGCCGGCCGGCCCGCTCGCCCCCCATCCCGTCCGCCACCGCCACCACGCCGCGCGTGGCGAAGGCGTCCACGTCGAACGCGTCCTGGTTCTCCTTGCGCGGCCCCTGCGCGCTGGCGCCCGCCACGTCGAACAGCAGGCCGTGCAGCGGCACCGGCGGCAGGGCGTGGTTCACGTCATCGCTCATCGGATGCGGATCCCCGTGGCATGCGGCCCGGCCACCGGGGGCGCGAGCGCTTCGTCCATGATGTCCTCGCGGGCCCTGCGGTGGCTCACCCCCGCGGCCAGCCCCACGGCGAACGCCGAGGCGAGCAGCTTGGCCCCGCCGTGCGCCGCGAACGCCGTGGCCACGCCGGTCAGCGGGATCAGCCGGATCCCCCCCAGCGTGGCCAGCCAGAAGGGGATGCCGATCAGCATGGCCACCCCCGTCACCAGCGTCCGCTCGAAGGCGCCCGACTCGCGCGCCGCCGCGCTCAGCAGCTGGACGATGAACAGCGTGTAGAGCAGCACCAGCGACACGGCGCCGGCCCACCCCCAGTGCGTGGCGATGGCGGTGATGAAGCCGTCGTCCGCCGCGTTGGGCGCCGTTTCGGCGTGCCCCCGGCCGGGCCCCTCGCCCAGCAGGCCGCCCTCGATCACGTTCGCGTCGAACAGCTTCATCTGGTGCAGCTTGGCCGCCCACGCCTCCTGCTGCGGCTCGGTCATCTGCGAGACGTCCTTGTACGGATCGTACGCCAGCTCCAGCCGCGTGGCCGAGCGCTCGTCCACGTTGAAGGCGGCGAACACCAGCGCGGCCCACACCACCAGCATCAGCCCCGCCCACCATCCCCGCCGGGTCCCCACCAGCAGCATGGCCGCCATGGACCCCGCCAGCACGATGGACAGCCCCAGCTCGCGGATGATGAGGAAGGGGATGACGGGCGCCGCCCCGTACAGGAACAGGTTCAGCAGCCGCCGCCCCTCGATCACCGCGCCGGGGCGGGCCAGGTTGTACGCGTCCTCCGCCAGCGTGGCGGCCCAGATGACGATGAAGATGGGAAGGAACAGCTCCCACGGCGTCATCCGCCCCACCTTCCCCAGCTCCGTGAACCCGATGGTCAGCACGAAGAAGATGCCCAGCGTGGGGACGAACGGGATCAGCCGCCGGTTGCGCACCCAGCGCATCACCCCCGGCTCGCGGGAGAGAAGGAAGCCCACCAGCAGCGCAAAGGGCGCGACGAAGACGGAGAAGTGCGCCGCCGAACGCGCGAAGAAGCCGCGCGACCGCAGCTCGCGCTCCTCCGCGCGCGCGAACGGGTCCGGGATTTCCGGCGGCGTTCCCTGGTAGACCACGGCGCGCCGCTCCTCGCTGTACGCGCGCTCGATCGAGGTGAGCCGCGCGCGCGTGGCCTTGAGGTCGTTCGCCCGCGCCCGCGCGCTCCCCGTGGCCTGGTAGGCGGGGTCCGTGAACAGCTGGAACTGCGTGGGGCGGGTGATGCTGAAGATCAGGATCGGCAGCACCACCAGTGCCCAGCTTCCCCGGTACCCCAGCCCCCGCAGCGCCACCAGCACCGCGAACCACGCCGCCAGCGCCACGCCGTCGCGGATGAAGGTGCCCCCCGCCCCCGGCGAGGTGCCGTGCTGCGGCCACACGCCGGTCACGATGGAAAAGTGCGCCGCCACGTAGAACGCCGAAGCCAGCAGCAGCCCCCACCACAGAAAGCCGGGGAACACCCGCCCCGCGCGCCGTTCCGAGGGCAGGTTGTGCGGCTTCAGGCGGACGGTGACGCCCTCCGGCTGCGGGCCGGCCGGGCGCCCGCGGCGGAACAGGTCGCGAAGCGCCATCAGCGCGCCCCCCCGGCCATGGCCGTCCCCCGAGGCACGCCGCCTTCGCCGCTCCCCGGCGTCACCATCTGCGGCTGCTGGGCCATGAACTTCGTCATCTCGCCCGCGATGGTGGCCGGCGCGCGCCCGCCCTGCCCGCCGCGCTGCAGGTAGACGACGATGGTGTAGCGGGCCCGCCCGTCGGGGCCGTACATCAGCCCCGCGAACCAGGCGTCGGGGCGGGGCGCGTTCGCCACGTCCGCCGTCCCCGTCTTTCCCCCCAGGTCCCACCCGGTGTTGGCGAAGCGCGCCTTGGCCAGCTGCGCCGTCCCGGAGTCCACCACCGTCAGCATGGCCTCCTGCAGGTTGCGCGCGGTGGTTTCCTTCATGATCCGCCGCCCCGCGCCCCGCTCTTCCAGCTGATCCCACTCCAGCGTGGGCGGCAGCATCACGCCGCCGTTGCCGATGGCCTGCAGAAAGCGGGAGATGGCGAGCGGCGTCACGTCCACCGGCCCCTGGCCGATGGCGATCTGCCCCCACTCGTGCGCCGTGAAGCGCGGGGCGAAGCGCACGCGCACCGGCGGCGGGGTCATCCGCCGCGCCCAGGCGGGGTTCCCCGTGTTCCAGAAGTCCGGCTCCGCCGCGCTGGGCGGCCCCTCGCCATAGGTGACGAAGCCGAAGCGCTGGTAGGCGTCGCGAAAGGCGTCCACGCCCAGCCGCTCGCGCATCTCCAGCGCCATCCGCACCGCCGCCGTGTTGCAGCTCACCCGCAGCATTCCCGTGGGGATGCTGATGGAGGCGTACTCGTGGCTCTCGAAGTTGCGGATGCGCGCGTTCCCCGTCTGGATGGACGGCGGGCACGGCATGCGCGTGTCGGGAAGGCCGCTCTCCCACCAGAGCGCGGCCACGGCCAGCTTGAAGACGGAGCCCGGCGGCGCGTAGCGCTTGATGCCGAAGGGGGGGTCCTCCGGCCCCCCGCTGGCCGCGTAGGCGATCAGCGAGCCGGTCTGCACGTCCTGCACGATGATGGCGCCCTTCAGGTTCGTGGCGTCCAGCAGCTGGTACGCGGCGCGGGTGGGCGCGGCGCACAGCGTCAGCCGCAGGTCCGTCCCCACGGCGTGCAGCTCGCTCTGCTCGCCGAAGGTGCGCGGCTCGCGCAGCCGGCTGGCGAACAGCCGCTCCACCGTGTAGTCGCGGTCCTCCGCGCCCCGCCCTCCGCCCACCAGGTTGGCCCCCGCCTCGCCCAGCGGGTAGACGCGCTGCACCTCGCCGTCACGCAGGCCGTAGCGGGCCAGGGCGCGCTCGTCCTCGCCGGTGCAGTCCAGGATCCACCCGCGCACGTCGCCGCGGGCGCGCTCGGCCTCGCGCGGGTCGCCCCAGCGGCGCCAGGCCATGCGCCCCTCGGTGATCTCCTCCGCGTTCCACAGCAGGCGCGCGTGCCCCCACGCGTAGAGGGCGGCAAGGACCAGCATGCCCAGCGCCAGGCGAATGGCCCAGCGCTCGCGGCGCTCGCGGATGGCGGCGCGCACCCAGCGCGCCAGCGCGATCAGCGCCCCCGCGCCGAACGCGATCACCACCCCGCGCAAGATCCAGTTGAGTACGGTTTCCAGCACGGTCGGTTCAGCCGGCGTGGGCCAGGCGCAGCACCGTGTTCCCCATCCGCACCGTGTCGCCCACGTTCAGGGCGCGCTCCTGGTGCGGGGGAAGGGGCTGCTCGTTGACGAAGGTGCGGTTCTTGGAATCCAGGTCCGTCACCGTTACGCGGCCGCCGCGGGCGGTAAAGCGGGCGTGGCGGCCCGACATGTAGCGGTCGCCGGTGGCCTGCACGCCGGGTTCGGGCTTGCGCCCCAGGGTGGCCTCGCCGTCGATGCGCACCGGCTCGCGCAGCGTCTCGGAGCTGACCACCTCCAGCACGGCGCCGCCGCCCCCCACGTGCGCGCCCCCGTACGCGGGCGCGCCGCCCGCCCCGCCGTACGCGGGGGCCGGCCGCTCCGGGACCAGCGCGCGGTCCGGGCGGGGGGCGTTGCTGGCGCTGGCGGGCTCGGCGCGCGGGGGCTCCAGCCCCAGCGGTTTTACGTGCGCGAACTCGCGCTTGGTGTCGAGCACCACCACCTCCACCCGCAGCCCCGCGCGCGCGATGCCGTTGTCCTGCGCCCACTGCGCGGCGAAGCGGCGCAGGTGGTCGGCCTCATCGCGGGCCCACAGGCTGGGGTTCATCCCGGGGGGAACCAGGTCGGTGGATGCGTACACGCGCAGGTCCGGCGCGGTGCGGCGGTCGGCGTAGCGCCACAGCGCCTCGCGAACGCCGTCTTCCAGCTGCTGCCGTAGCGTGGGGCGCAGGAGCTTGCGGAATGCGTTGATCATCGGTGGTCCGGATTCTACGTTGGGTCGCCGCGGCGCCCGCTGTCGCAATATCAGGACCGGCGCCCTGCCGCGGCAAGCGCGTGCGCCCGCCCCGGGATGAGGGCTGGATGAGGGTTTGGAAATGCGGTGCGTGAGTGCGTGAGTGCGTGAGTGCGTGAGTGCGGGAGTGCGGGAGTGCGGGAGTGGGCGCCCCGGCGCGTGAGGGCCCCCTGCCCGCCTGAGCAGTGCCGCAGACGTTTCAGCGATTCAGCCGGCGACGCCTGCGGCGCGGCTGATCCGGCACGGGAAACCAGCGACAACCGCAAAAGTCGAGGGTGGTTTGGGGGCACACGCCCCCACTCCGCCCTCACCCACCGCACGCTGTCGAAGCCTCGAGCGGCGCGGCTCACTTCGGCGTGCTGGACGCGCCCGTGGAGGCGCACCTCTTCGCGCGGCCTACGGCTCACGCCAGCGGCGGACGAACGCGTCCACCTCCGGCGGCATCGGGAGGTGCCGGAACGGCGCCGCGAGCGCGGCCACCTCCGCGATGATCCCGGGGTGCAGCTCGCGGCGCTGCGAGGGGGTGAGCTCGCGGTGCCACTCGTCGAACCGGCGCGCCCGCTCCACCGTACGCGGCGCGAGCCGGTCCGCGACGCAGCGGGAGCAGAGCCGGCGCTCGCGCCATGGCCGCTTCCACGTCACCGTCTCGCGCCACTCCGACGCCGGGGCGCCGCAGAGGGCGCAGGCTTCCGGCGCCGGCGCGAATTCCAGGACGCGGGGATAGTCCCAGCGCCGCCGATGGCGGACGACGATCACGTCGCCCGTGTGCTCCGGCCACGGCGTATCGGGAAAATGAAAGAGGACGATCGCCACGGCGCCCGCCTGGTACGCCTGCCGCGCCAGCCGTGGATGCTGCCCCAGGTAATGGGCCGGCGGACCGGCGTTGTGGCCGCCCTCCATCGCCACGAAGTACCCGCGCCTCCATTCTTCGAGGGCCCCCGCGGTCACGAGCAGCGCCTCGTCCGCGCCGATGCAGCACACCGGCAGCTGCTCGTACGGTTCCCCCCGGCGGCGCGCGGGCTTCCAGGACATCGGCCGCTCGCGGACCATCTGCGCCATCCACTGCTCGGGACTGTGCGACACGTGGATCCGCGCCGTCCTGCAGGGTCGCCTGCAGCACTAGCGGCCGCGGGAGGCGGGCCAGGGCCAGCGCGGCGGACTCCACCTCCAGCACGCGTCCGCCCTCCGGGAGCCGAAACCGGTTGGGTGGCGCGTGCCCGAGCGCCACCCTGGCCCGCAGCTCCAGCAGTGCCACGCGCGCGGCGGTCACCTGCGGATCGTCGTCCAGGAGCGAGATCATGGGTCCAGCCGCGTGGGCGCAGGGCGGGGAGGGAAGGCGTGCCGGCAGGCCGGAGATCCTACGCCGCGCATCCGCATCCCACAACCGGCGGATGGTTGTTCCGGCGCGGCGGCGGGTGGTAAGATGCCGCGGCCGAATCCGCCTCCTCATCCACCGGCGTGAACGTGTCCACCGAAACCCTTTCCGGCGCGGCGGATCGCACACACCCCCTGCGCCGGCTGGTCCGCTATGCGCGTCCGCACCGGCGTTCGGTGTGGCTGGCGACGCTCTGCTCGGTCCTGAACAAGCTCTTCGACCTGGCGCCCGAGGCGCTGATCGGCGCGGCGGTGGACGTGGTGGTGCGCGGAGAGCAGTCCCTCGTCGGCAGCCTGGGCTTTCCCGATCCGCGCCACCAGCTGATGGTGCTGGCGGCGATCACCTTCGTGGTGTGGCTGCTGGAGTCGCTGTTCGAGTACCTGTACGGCGTTCTCTGGCGCAACCTGGCCCAGACCGTCCAGCACGAGCTGCGGCAGCGGGCGTATTCGCACCTGCAGGACCTGGATCTCGCCTATTTCGAGGAGCGCAGCGCCGGCGGGCTGATGTCCGTCCTGGGCGACGACGTCAACCAGCTGGAGCGGTTCCTGGACCGCGGCGCCAACGAGATCATCCAGGTGGTGACGACGGTGGTGCTGGTGGGCGCCGCGTTCTTCGCCATGGCGCCGGAGGTGGCATGGATGGCCATGCTCCCCATGCCATTCGTGGTCTGGGGCTCCATCCGCTTTCAACGCCGGCTGGAGCCGCTGTACGCCGAGGTCCGCGAGCGCGCCGCGGCGGTCAACGCGCGGCTGGCCAGCAACCTGAGCGGCATTACCACCATCAAGGCCTACGCGGCCGAGGAGCACGAGCGCCGCCGCGTGGCCCGGGACAGCCAGGGCTACCGCGAGGCCAACCGCCGCGCCATCGCGTACAGCGCCGCCTTCGTGCCGCTCATCCGCATCCTGATCCTGGTGGGCTTCACGGGGACGCTGGTGTTCGGGGGATTGCAGGCGCTGAACGGTGAGCTGGCCGTGGGCACGTACTCGTTCCTGGTCTACGTGACCCAGCGGCTGCTGTGGCCGCTCACCCGGCTCGGCGAAACGCTGGACCAGTACCAGCGGGCGATGGCCAGCACGCGCCGCATCTTCGGCGTGCTGGACGCGCCCGTAGAGGCGCACCCCGGCCATCGCGCGCTGCCGGCGGAGAGGGTGCGCGGCGCGGTGGAGATGCGCGGGGTCACCTTCGCCTACCGCGGCCGCGCGCCCGTGCTGCGCGACTTTTCGCTGCACATCGCCCCGGGCGAGACGGTGGCCGTGGTGGGGCCCACGGGCTCCGGCAAGAGCACGCTGGTAAAGCTGCTGCTGCGCCTGTACGAGGTGGACGCGGGCGCCATCCTGCTGGACGGCACCGACATCCGCACCCTCCGGCTGGGGGACCTGCGCCGGTGCATCGGGCTGGTGAGCCAGGACGTGTTCCTGTTCCCCGGCACGGTGCGCGAAAACATCGCCTACGGGTCGTTCGGCGCCACGGCCCAGCAGGTGGAGCGCGCATCCCGCCTGGCGGAGGCGCACGAGTTCGTCACGGGGCTGCCCCAGGGGTACGAGACGGTCGTGGGCGAGCGGGGGCAGCGCCTTTCCGGCGGGCAGCGGCAGCGGATCGCCATCGCCCGGGCCATCCTCAAGGACCCGCCCATCCTGGTGCTGGACGAGGCGACCAGCGCGGTGGACAACGAGACCGAGGCCGCCATCCAGCGCTCGCTGGAGCACGTCAGCCGGGACCGCACGACCATCGCCATTGCGCACCGGCTTTCCACCGTCCGCAACGCGCACCGCATCTACGTGATGGACCGCGGCCGCATCGTGGAGCACGGACGCCACGAGGAGCTGGTGGACGCCGGCGGGATGTACGCCGCCCTCTGGCGGGTGCAGACGGGGGAGGTGGTGGGGAGTGCGTGAGGGGGGGAGTGCGTTAGTGCGGAAGTGCGTTAGTGCGTGAGTGATCGCCGCGCGCGCCCGGAGCGAATGAACTCGCCGCTGGAAATTCGCAAAGTCCGCCTGCGCGGGCTGCATCGCGGCCATCCCGGAGTGTGGGGACGGCGGCGTGAGCAGGTGAAGCCCCGTTCGGCGACGTGTCAGCGTCGCCGAGACGGGGCTTATCGCTGTCCCAGCAGCGGATTTATCCGCTCATCGGCGTTTATCCGCCGATCGGGTTGATCCGCTCATCGGCGTTGATCCGCCGATCGGGTTGATCCGCTCATCGGATTCGTTCGCTCATCGGATGCCGCTCACCTCGGTCGGGCCGCCGCGCCGGGCCCAGCCGCCCTCACACGTTCGCCGGCTGCCCCACGTCGCTGACGGGAACCACGGCGGGGGCCAGGTACTGCGCGCTCACCCAGCCGGTGACCTGCGCGGCCCCCAGCGACACGACGCGCTTCCACCCGTTCGCCTCCTCCAGCGCCTGCACCACGGTGTTCCTCGTCAGCGGGCTTCCCGGCACCGTGGGATTCGCCGCGCCCGGCCCGCCGCGCACGTTCAGGCTGTCCGCCGTCACCGTGAACAGCTCCGCGGGGACCGGCTCCAGGAATTGCGCACTCACCCACCCGGACACGCTGGACCCCTCGGCCGTGATGCGCTTCCACCCCGCCTGGTCCTCCGCGCCGCGCACGATGGTCCCCGCCTGCAGCGGGCTTCCGGCCACCGTGGCGTTGGCGGCGGCCGGGCCGCTGCGCACGTTCAGGGTGGTCTTCACCCGGAAGCGGGGGATGGTCTTCAGCCCCGCGGGCGGCGTCACCCGCGCGGCGCTGTCCGGCTGCTTCGTGGCCGACGCGCGGAAGCTGTCCATGGGAAAGGTGGGCCCGGGGTCCTGCTTGCGCCCGGGCGCGATGTCGTCGTGCCCCACCACGTCCTCCAGCCGGTATTCCCGTACCAGCAGCTTCGCCAGCTCCAGCGCGGCGTCCAGCTGCGCCTGCGGGTACTTTGGCCACCCGCCCGACGGCTTGCCGAACTTGTGCGTGGCCACCACCACGTCGCTGTCGGGGATGGACTTGTTGCCGAACTTCCACTTGCCCGGGCCGGCCGTGCCCAGGTACCCGTAGCCGTCCAGCTCGATGCCGATGGAGTGGCCGTTGAGCCACTGTACCCCCTTCCACGCGCTCTCCCCCGCGTGGTTGGCCTTGCGGTTGAACGGAACGCATTGCGTGATGGTGCCGTCCTTCGCGATCACCACGTGCGCCGACACCTTGCTCAGCGGATCGGCGAACCAGTTGATGGCGCCCGCGGCGTTGGCGCTGGCCGTGTAGTGCATCACCAGCCAGCGCGGCTTGATGGTGGGGCCCGTGTGCGGCGACGCGCGGAACGCGTACGGCGTGCCGTCGTCCCGGTGCAGGCGGTGGTTGATGATCTTCATGAGGCGGTACTCCGTTCGGGGAGAGGAGGATGCGCGCGGCTCCGGCCAGCCGCGGCGATGTCGCGCGCCAGCACGACGGGGATGGAGCAACCCACGTTCCCGGACACCGCTCGGTGCAGGCCAGTCCGCAAGTCGTTTCGCATCCGGCGCTTACGATCATCGCCCCGCCGCGGCTGCGTGCGGCGGCCGGGACCTCGATGCCGCAACACGGGACAACGCTGCCGCACCCGCGCCGCCGGACGCACGAAGGCCCCGGGCCGTGAAGCCCGGGGCCTGGTGCATCCGCCGTGCGGTTGGGCCTCAGAGGTCCAGCGTGGAGGTGGACGTGCCGCGGTCGCTGCCGCCCAGCCACTGAACGATCTTTACGATCAGCCACACCACCAGCACCACAGGCAGCACCCGGAAGAGCAGGAACCCGCCCAGGAAGAAGGCGATGCCCATCACGGTGAGCAGGATCTTGAGCGCGGCAAAGGCCAGGATCACGACCACGATCCACTTGAGGATCGTCTCGAAGTTGTTCTTTTCAGTCATCTTCAGGCTCCCGTTCCGTCTGGAGTTCATGCGCCTCGGCGGTCACGGGACTGCCGTACGGCGGCGCCGGGCGCGGAGTTTCAACCGGCCAACCAACGATAACCCGACGGCCGCCGCAGCGGAACGGCGGCCT
>JAHWJJ010000096.1 GCA_019348475.1 Gemmatimonadota bacterium
CCTGGGGTACGGCGACCTGACGCCGCGGCAGGCGGTGCAGATGCGCATCCACCGCGTCACCCCCGAGTACGTGCGGGAGCTGCGGGAGGCGGGGTTCAGCGACCTCTCACCCCAGGCGGTGGTGGAGATGCGCATCCACCGCATCACCCCGGAGTTCGTCCGCGAGCTGCAGGCGCTGGGATACCGCGACCTCAGCCGCCGGCAGCTGCTGCAGATGGGGATCCACGGCGTGACCCCGGAGTTCATCCGCGAGGTGCGCGCGGCGGGGTTCGGCGACGTGTCTCCCGAAACGCTGGTGCGGATGAAGATCCACGGCATCGGCTCCGACCGCGTGCGCACCCGCCGCCGCGGCGAGTAGCCGCGGCCACCCTGCCAACCTTCCGGGGGGGTGCCGCATCCAAGGTGCGTCCGCCGCCTGCCGGGCCGTAGCCTCTCCTCCCGATCCGGACCGATCCCATGCATTCGTGCCGCACCCCCCTGACGATCCTGGCCGCGCTGCTGGCCTGCGCCGCGCCCGCGGCCGCGCAGAACGTGGCCCACTCCACCGGCGCGCCGCCGACGGTGCAGGCGGTGGAGCGCACCGCGCCTATCGTGCTGGACGGGCGGCTGGACGAGCCCACGTGGCAGGGCGCGCCCGCCGCCACCGGTTTTACGCAGCTGGAGCCGGAGGAGGGAAAGACGGCCACGCAGCGCACCGAGGTGCGCCTGGCCTACGACGCCGAGGCGCTGTACATCGGCGCGCGGATGTTCGACACGCTGGGCGCGGCGGGGGTGCGCACGCGCCTGGCCCGCCGCGACCAGAGCGCGGAGGCCGACTACCTGGAGATCACCTTCGACACCTACCACGACCACACCGGGCGCACCGTCTTCAACGTCAACCCGTCGGGGGTCAAGTTCGACGCGGGGCAGGCGTCGGCGTCCGCGGACCCCTCGTGGGACCCGGTGTGGGCCGTGCAGACGCGCATCGACTCGCTGGGGTGGACCGCGGAGATACGCATTCCCTTCAGCCAGCTGCGCTTTCCCCGCGACAGCGTGCAGACCTGGGGGATGCAGGTGCTGCGCTACGTGCAGCGGCTGAACGAGCTTTCGATGTGGAGCTTCGTGCCGCGCCGCGAGAGCGGGGGCGCGCCGCGCTTCGGGCACCTGGAGGGGCTTCGCGCCCCGCGCAACCGCGGCCGGATGGAGCTGCTGCCGTACGTGCTGAGCCGGGCGCGCTACGTGACCCCCACGCAGCCGGGAAGCCCGTTCCAGAGCGGTGAGGCGTACGACGTGCGCGTGGGGACGGACCTCAAGTACCAGCTCAGCTCCACCCTCACCCTGGACGCCACCATCAACCCCGACTTCGGGCAGGTGGAGGTGGACCCGGCGGTGGTGAACCTGTCCGCCTTCGAGACCTTCTTCTCCGAGCGGCGCCCGTTCTTCGTCGAGGGGAGCGGCCTCTTCGGCTTCGGCGGATTCCGGTGCATCAACTGCTCCAACACCAGCTCCCTCTCGCTCTTCTACTCCCGGCGCATCGGCCGTGCGCCGCAGGGCGTGGTGAGCCGCGGCGACGCGGCGTTCGTCCACTCGCCGGAGAACAGCACCATCCTGGGCGCGGCCAAGGTGACCGGCCGCACCCGCGGCGGGCTGCAGGTGGGGGTGATGGACGCGGTCACCCGCTCCGGACGGGCGCTGGTGCAGGACACGCTGGGCAGCCGCTTTACGGAAGAGGTGGAGCCGGCCACCAACTACTTCGTGGGGCGGGTGCGGCGCAACTACCGCGGCGGCAACACCACGGTGGGCGCCATGGCCACCTCGGTCATCCGGCGCTTCGACAGCGACGCGCTGCAGCAGCGGCTTCCCGGTCACGCGGAGTCGGTGGGAGTGGACTGGGACATGTGGTGGAAGAACCGCACCTACCACCTGATGGGCAACTTCGCCTTCTCCAACACGGCCGGCGACTCGCTTGCGATCCTGCGGCTGCAGACCTCGTCCGCGCGCTACTTTCAGCGGCCGGACCGGGTGAGCGGGGGGAACGGCATTCTCTCGGACGCGCTGGACCCGTCGGCCACCGCATTGCGCGGCTACGGCGGCTACCTGCGCATGGCCAAAGACGCGGGCGACTGGCAGTGGGAGACGGCGGTCAACTACCGCAGCCCCGGGTTCGAGGTGAACGACGCCGCCTTCCTGACGCGCGCCGACTTCGTGTGGACGCTGGCCAACGTGATGCGCCTGTGGACCCGGCCCACGCGCCTGTACCGGGAGTGGGTGGCCATCGCGGGGGGGCAGCACGAGTCCAACTACGACGGCGACCGGACGGCGGCGCAGCTGCACGCGTTCACGGGCGGGCAGCTGGCCAACTACTGGAACGTGGCGTTCTACACCGAGTGGTACCCGGAGGTGAGCGACGACCGGCTGTCGCGGGGCGGCCCGGTGGTGCGCCGGCCGGGCGGGTACCTGCTGCACAGCCGGATGAGCACCGACGGGCGAAAGAAGCTGGTGTTCTCGATGAACGCCGACTACGTGGCGCGCCGCGACGACGGGATGTTCTTTGGCACCGGCGCCAACCTGCGCGTAAAGCCGGCGCCCAACGTTCAGTTCTCCGTCGGGCCCTCCTACAGCTTTACCCGGTCCACCGCGCAGTTCGTGCTGCGGCGCCCGGACGCCACGGCCACGCACTTCGCGGGGCAGCGGGTGCTGTTCGCCGACATCGACCAGAACCAGCTCTCCATGAACACGCGCCTGAACTGGACGTTCACGCCCACGCTGACGCTGGAGCTGTTCGCGCAGCCGTTCGTGTTCGCCGGCGACTACTCGAACTTCAAGGAGTTCACGGGCCCGCGGACGACGGAACAGATGGTGTACGCGCGCGATTTCGGCACCATCTGCTTTGACGAGGCGGCAAACCGCTACACGGCGGACCCCAACGGCAACTGCGCGGCGGCGGGCGAGCGTTCGCCGCAGGCGTTCTCGTTCCGGAACCCGGACCTGAACGTCCGTTCGCTGCGGGGCAACGCGGTGCTGCGGTGGGAGTACCGGCCCGGGTCCACCCTTTTCCTGGTGTGGCAGCAGCAGCGCGCGGGGGGCGAGCCGTTCGGCGACTTCGACTTCGGGCGCGACTCGCGGGCCATCTTCCAGCAGCGCCCGGACAACATCTTCGTCATCAAGGCCAGCTACTGGATCGGCCGGTAGCATCGTCGAAAAGAAATCTCACGCGGAGGACGCGGAAAAGAGAGAGGACGCGGAGAGCGAGGTTCCGGTCTCCGCGTCCTCAATCCCTTCCTCCGCGTCCTCCGCGTGATGCTTTTGGGGGGCCTGCAATCCGGGAGGCTATGGTATCTGCGAGAGCCTTTTCTATCGCTGCGTCGCCGCGGTGCCGTTCGCGGAGCCGAGCTGCCGGACGCGGGCGCGGAAGGCCTGGTATTCCGGCGTGTCGTCGGTCAGGCGCGAGCGGTCTACCTGCAGCGAGCGGATCATGGCGCGCGCGTTCTGCACGCGCTCCTGGCTGGTGGGATGGCTGGCGAACCAGGTGTCCAGCAATCCGGGCTGCCGCGCCTGCTGCTCGAGCAATTCCTCGAAGAAGCTGGCCACGCCCTCGGGATCGTACCCCGCGGCCGGGAGCGTCTGGATGGCGCGCCGGTCGGCCTCGCGCTCCGCCTCGCGGCCGTACCGCGCGAACACGGCCGCGCCACCCGCCTCCAGCGCGATCTGCTCCACCAGCCCCGGCTCGCGGCCCAGGATCAGGTACACCAGCGCGACCAGGGCGCCGGCACCTCGCCGCTTCTCCATCTGCTCGATGCCGTGGCGCTCCGTGACGTGCGCGATCTCGTGCCCCAGCACGCCCGCCAGCTCCGACAGCTCGTCCGCGCTCTCGATGAGCCCGCGGTTCACAAAGATGTGGCCGCCGGGCACCGCGAACGCGTTCACCTCAGGCGAATCCACCAGGTAAAAGGTGTAGTCCCGCGCCGTCGGGTCCGCGCGCGCGGCCAGCCGCTCCCCCAGCTGGTTGAGCATGGCGACCGCGGCCGGATCCCGGATCAGCGGCACCTGGCGCTGCACTTCGGCGGCGTAGGCGGCGCCCAGCTCGGCCTCTTCCTGCAGGCTCACGCCCCCGCACGCGGCGAGCACCGGCGCCGTCAGGAGGAGCGCGGCGCGGCGCAGGCGGCCACGGCGTGGGGTTCTGCTGGAGCGTCGGGAAGTCACGTCTGTGTCCTGCGGCGATCTTCTGTGCGGGGAGCGAGTTCCACCCGCGTCCCTTCACGATGCGCGCCATCACCCGGACTCGCGGTGCCACTCGCGCGCGCGCGCCAGCAGGTCCCGCAGGGGAGCGTCCTCCCCGTTCGCGATCAGGTGCCGGACCTCGCGCAGCCGCGCCTCCATCGCCTCCAGCGCCGGTACCAGCGCGCCCGCGTTGTCCAGCGCGACCTCCGCCCACATCTGCGGCGAGCTGCCGGCCAGGCGCGTGACGTCGCGGCCGCCGGGGCCGAGCTCCCCGCGGGCGATCCCTTCCCCCGCCAGCGCCTGCGCCAGGGCGGAGGACACCAGCTGCGGCAGGTGGCTGGTCCACGCGAGCCGCGCATCGTGATCGTCCGCATCCACCTCCTCCGGAAGGGCGCCGACGCCGGTCCACAGATCGCGCGCCAGCCGCATCGCATCGTCGGACGTCGACGGCGTGGGAGAGAGAAAGACGCGCGCGCCGCGGAAGAGCCCTTCGCGCGAGGCATCCCACCCGCTGCGGTGGTCCCCCGCCAGCGGGTGCGATCCCACGAAGCGGTCTCCGATCCCCCGCGCCTGCGCCAGCCGGACGATGGACGCCTTGGTGCTCCCCATGTCGGTGACCAGCCGCACGCCGTCCATCTCCTTTCCCAGCCTGTCGATCAGGCGGTCGAGGAAGGTGCGCGCGGCGAGCACGGGGAGGGCGATCACGATCACGTCGGGCGCATCGTCCCACACGCCGGGGTGGGCGATCCCCTGCCGGATGGCGGAATCCATCGCGGCGCCGTCGTGGTCCCACGCGAACACCCGCACGCCGCGCGCGGCCAGGTCGCGCGCCAGCGATCCGCCGATCAGCCCGAGCCCGGCGATGGCGACGGTGCGGACGGCCGATCCCTCCTCGATCCCCACTTTCGCACTTTCGCACTCCCGCACTTTCGCACTCTCCTCCCTCACTCGTCCTCCATCATCTGCACGCGCCGGCAGAGGCCGACCAGGTGCCAGAAGACGTAGCGCACGTCCTCTTCCGGCACGCCGGCGTCGCGCGCCAGGGCGCTGGCGCGGCGCACCACGGCGGCCTCGCGCGGGGGATCGAGCGTGGGCATCCCCAGCGCGCCCTTCACGGGCACCAGCTCGCGCGCCAGCCGCACCCGCTCCGCCACCAGCTGCACGATGGAGCGGTCGATGCGCTCGATCTGCTCGCGGACGCGCGCCAGCTCCAGTTCGGCCGCGGGGGGCGCCTGCACGGGCGGCGCGCTCATGCGGCCTCGGCGCGCGCGGGCCGCGGCTCCGCCAGGGTGCGGCCGGCGGCGTGGGCGAAGGGGCCGATGGCCCGCATCAGCACGTCGAAGTTCTGCAGCGTGAGCGACTGGTCGCCGTCCGAAAGGGCTTCGGCGGGGCGGGGATGCACCTCCACCACCAGCCCGTCGGCCCCCGCCGCGATGGCCGCGAAGGAGAGCGGCGCCACCAGGTCCGCGCGCCCGCCGGCGTGGCTGGGGTCCACCATCACCGGCAGGTGCGTCTCCGCCTTCAGCACGGGGATGGCGGCCACGTCCAGCGTGTTGCGGGTGGCCGTCTCGTAGGTGCGGATGCCGCGCTCGCAGAGGATCACGTCGCGGTTGCCCTGCGCCATCACGTACTCGGCGGCCATCAGGAACTCCTGGATGGTGGCGGCAAGGCCGCGCTTCAGCAGGACCGGGCGCTGCACGCGTCCCACCTCGGAGAGGAGGGCGAAGTTCTGCATGTTGCGCGCGCCGATCTGCAGCACGTCGGCGTACTGCGCCACCAGCTCCACCTGGCGCGTGTCCATCACCTCGGTGACGATGGGGAGCCCGGTCTCCGCGCGCACCTCGGCCAGCATCCTGAGCCCCGCCTCGCCCAGCCCCTGGAACGCGTAGGGGCTGCTGCGCGGCTTGAAGGCGCCGCCCCGCAGCAGCCCGGCGCCCGCGGCGGCCACGGAGCGCGCCGTCTGCCGCAGCATGTCGCGCCCTTCCACCGAGCACGGGCCGGCGATCACCGCCAGCGCGCGCCCGCCGATCTCCACCCCGTCGCCGATGCGCACCACGCTGGGCCCGGCGGCGAACTCGCGCGAGGCCAGCTTGTACGGCTTGAGTACGGGATGCACGCTCTCCACGCCGGCCAGGCTGAGCAGCGCGGCCTCCTGCAGCAGCGCCTCGTCGCCGATGCAGCCGATGATGGTGCGCTGCTCGCCGCGCGACAGGTGCGTGCGCATGCCGAGCGTCTCAATGCGCTCGCGGATGGCGTCCACCTCGGCGTCAGTGACGTTGGGGCGGGTGACGATGATCATGGGACGGGTCTCCTGCCGCTGCCGCGGCGGTGGTGGTTGTGGGCAAACGAAAAGGGCCCCCGGATGTCCGGGAGCCCCTTCGGCTGCCTGTGTGCGAGCAGATGTTCTACACGCGCGCGGCAAGCCCCGGAGTCCCGTTGGGGAACCCGTAGTAGCGGTAGCCGCGGTAGCTGGTGCGCGTGTGGATGCTCATGGGAACAAGGCTAACGCGAAAACGTGTGGAGCACAAGCGCGCCGTTCAGGCGATGCACTCCGGCCCTCCGTGCAGGCGTCCGACACGCGCTCGGTGTTCGTAGGTAGACGTCCGCTGTGACCGGCATCGCGGCGACATCGACTCCGCCGCCCATCACCATGGAGTCTACCATCAGGTCTTCGGGGTTCAGTCGGGGTGCAGACATGTCGAGTCCTCCGGCAGGGGGTTACGAATGCGGTCCTCAAAACAAGCAGATACCGTCGTCAAGTACCACAGACGCTTCGACTAGACAGCAGGACTGTGGACCCGTACACCGCGCCCCGATAAGTGCGCGCGTCCTCGCGGGGGAAATCGGCTGTTGGGTTACTGCGACGCCGGTCAGGCTCGGAACGTTCGCCTATGGTTCGATCGGTTCCAAGTTTAGGGCTCGAACTCCGGCATAGCTGAACCCAATATTAAACGCAACGCGGGTACGAAGTCGTAGTTTACCCCAATCTGCTTCTTCGACATTATTGCGATGTACAAAGATCCAATCAGCCACCCCGTCTCTTTGTGCAAACCCATAAGCCGCCTCGAGCCGAACAATAGCTCCCGCAAAAACCGTCGGGCCATTGTCAGCAGCAATGGTATCTCGAATTTCTAATCTCGCTTCATGAGCCATCGGGATCTCTCGGAGCCGCTTGAACAACTCACGGCCAAGGTCTCGGTCCTCTGCCTTTACGCTCTCAAATGCGTAGCGAGCATACCAAAACTGCGCTTCATGATTTGTGTCGCCCTCAGTAAATGCTCGCCTCAGGTGATGCAACAGAGTAGCTCTGTCTACGACCCCGAGTTCGCGCAACACCATAGCGTATCGGAAATTCAGAGCCCGATCGCCTCGGTTGGCGTCCAACGCTGCGCGCAGCATGTCACGAGCACCCTCCAGATCGCCCTTGTCTTCCAGAACACGGGCCAGCCTTATCGTAACATAGCGATCACGGGGGTTCGCTTCGAACGCGCGCCTGAGCGCCCGAACTGATCTGTCGTTGTCGCGCAACAGCGTGCTAAAGTCCGCCTCGGCTGTGAGGAGATGCGGATCATCAGGGTGCTCCTGTAACCACCGCTGAAGCGGATTCTCCACAACTCTGATCGCCTCATCGATTTCCCGGTCGCTCGCGGTGTTATCTGCGAGGATGTCGCGTAGGGCATCGATCGTGAGCTTCACAGCCGTAGTTCGCGCATATCGACCGCCCAGCTGGTCATTGACAAGGGGCTGCAGTAGCCGGCGAGCTGCAGTCCTGAATCGCTCTCGTTGAAGCGGGTTTTCCGCCGCTTCTGCTTGGGTGCGAGTCAATTCAGCAAGAGTGTGCGTGATCGATGTGTCTTTGGGATCAAGTTCACGGGCAACCTCTAGTAGCTTTTGCGCCTCCTGGTAATTCCCATTCGGTCGGATACGCTCATAATTGGCGCGCTGCTGGTACACGTACGCGTCTCGGGGAGCCACCTCCTGAGCGAGGTCATAAAGTGCACGTACATCTTGGTAGTCAGGAAAGAGGTCGTGGAGCGACTTGGCCCTGATCAGTCCTCGGAAGGATTCACGATCAGAAGAGTATGACGGGTTGAGTTCACGAATGATCCGGATGTACTCGTGATATCGATCCGTCGGGTTGTTGAGCACGCGCTCAAAGACAATCTGCGCAACTTCCGGATGGCGAGCCATATAGTAATAATCGCCAGTACGTGCGCCAAGCCGGGTCTGAACCACGTGGTCCAACGGCTCGAAGAGCTTTTGCCTGAAGTCCTCAAACGGGATTTGGTGCACGCGCGCGATCAAACCTGCTCTGACCGGCACATTCATTCTATTAAGCACACACACGGTGAGATAAAGACTTCTCGCCGCCTGAGGCTGAATTTCGTTAAACTCATCGAATAGAATATCCTCAAACGGAGGTCCCAACGTGGCCTCGTGTAGTGCCACAAGGAGTTGGCGTCCAGCCTGCTCATGAAACTGTTCTACCTGCTCGTCAAAGCTCTTACCGATCAGGTTGGGACCAAGTGAGTCGTGCTGCTCGAGAAGGCCGACGAGTGTCTCAATTTCGGACCGACTAAGATACTTCAGATGAAATGATTCGTTAAGATATTCATTGAGCGCTTGGCAACTCATGTTCCAAGCGTTCACACGCTCAGCTGTAATGAATGTAATTGGAATTCGATCCCGGCGCGCTTTGGTAATCAGCGCAAGCAGAGAACTCACGTGATCCGCTGCATTGTCGAAAAACAGAAAAACGCGTTGCTGTGTAACCCGATAGAGCTCCTGTAGCGCTTCATACTGAACGAAGCCAGCTTCGCGCACATAGAGGCAGAGTGCATCGGCATCTCTCGCTGCCTCCCACGCGAGTCTCTTGAGAAAGACTGACTTACCCGCGCCGGCCTCTGCTTTGATTAAATACAGTTCAGCACGCGTGGGGCGATCCTCCTCAGGGCGGATTATTACGTCGGTGAGAAGCGTGTCCGTTAACCGGCGGCGCACGTCATAACGTTGCTCAATAGCATACCATCCCAAGTCGAACCCACGGTAGAATGCCTTCGCGCGTCCCTCGCCAATCGCCATTCCCTCGTAGACGTATTCTACATCTTGTGTAATAAGGTCACGTAGCCCTTGACCTATATTCTCATTGACTACGAATCTTGCTTTAATGGGATGTTCGTAATCCACTTGCTGCAAGAGCGGACGAAGGGCCTCCGGAATGTGTTGTTCCATCTTTCGGAGAAAGTCCTCAAAAGTACCGTCCAAAACCGATACTTTCTTCCCCTCCCAAAAGCGCACTTCTTCATTGCTCGCTCCTGGTACAACCAGGTAGTGTCGAGGGCGCACTGCGAGGTCTTTCGATACCTCGAGCAAGACAGCCCGGATATCGGTGTCTTGCAGGCCGTGACCGACGAATACGACAGGATACTCGTAAGCCCACTGGTCGAGCGTTCTAAAAAGGTACTGCCTGTTCTTCCGATGCGTGATGTACTGATCGGCTGTGAGGATCAATGGCAATTCTGGATCGTGAGTGCGCGTCACACACCCGTGGAGCTTCAGAAGCGCGAGTTGATCTTGCGATCTAAGGCGCTCATCTAGGCGGTCTGAGTCTGAGAAAATGGGAACGACATCTTGCGCGCGGCTATCCGTCACGTCATATGCAGTTTCCACGACGCGATCATAGTTGGTGGTGAAAATGCCTCTCCATTTGAAAGTCGGAATTAGGCGATGGAAGTCCGCTGGGAGTAATCCGCGTACCTGATCAGCGACGAACTCTTGAACTGTCACCAAGTCCGTTTCAGAAATTGCTAGATCCGCCACCTGAGACAACGGATATTTTTTGAAGTTACCCCCAAGAAATCGATCTGAAAGCCTGTCCCTAAGCTCATCGGCTAAGGGGGGTCGCGCGTTTTGCTTCGTCAAAGCGCCCAAGGATGCGCCAGCACCCAGGAACAGGACGACTCGCCCTTGGCGGATGTCCTGGACTAACGAACTTGGTATTTGCATTGCAGCGTCCGAGAGAAGTGTAGTGGGACGCAGATTATATCAGGGCGCGGATTGATGTGCAAGAATTCACATTGTTTCCAATCTCTCTGCCAGGCTTCTGAGCTGCTCACTCCGCTCCCGCGCCAAACGCGCCAGCACCGGCTGCCAGTTTTCCGGTGGCGACCGGTAGGCGGGGCTGGACGAGTCGAGTCGGGCGCGGGCGATCGTGTTGCGTACGACGCCGAAAGCCTCGGCGATGTCGTCGGCCGTGATCTTGGCCGCGGAAAGTCGGTCGGTCGCGGTCTTGAAATCCATCGTCATTGGCGACAAAAATATTGACAGAACCCAGCACTGTCAGTATATTTGTATCCAGCAGGGCGAAAAGCAAGGCTGGCCGATTCCTCCGTCAAGAAGCCTCGACCAGCCTCGATCGCGAACCGACCCGAAGGCCGTCTCGCTCGCCAAAGTTGCCCTGCCGCGCGCCGCGGGTCAAGAGACACGAGGAGGGCACCATGGCTCGCCGCAAGAAGTCCCCGGAACCGCCCCCGCCCCTGATCGGCAGCTGGATCATCCAGAAGCGGGCGCGTAGCTGGATGGTGATCGATCCCGCGGGGCAGCTGGTGTGCATCACGCTCTACAAGCGCGGCGCGATGGAGGTGGTGCGGCGGCTGTGCGGGTGAGCAGCGAGAGCCCTGGCGCGCGGATGGCGCCGGGGCTCTCGTGCGTCGTCTACTCGTCAGTTCTGAATCGTGGTCAGAACACCATCCTCAAAGTACAGATAGCCAGAACCGTACTCTCCGTACACCCACTGTTCGTGAACCCCAAAGGCACCAGAAGTTCGGTTGATGTCGCGCGGGCGGCCCCAGCCCGCGATCGCC
>JAHWJJ010000475.1 GCA_019348475.1 Gemmatimonadota bacterium
CGCCCCGTGCGCGTGGCCGCCGCCGGCCATCAGCGGCATGGAGACGACCATGGCCACCGCGGCGGCGGCGAAGCTGGCGCCGGCCTTCAGGCGCAGCTCGCGGAACTCCTGGTGGTGCGCGCGGTCCTGCGCCTCCTGCTCGTCGAACGCGCTCTGCTCCGGCGCGGCGAGCGCGGCCTGGTAGCCGGTGGAGCGGATGGTCTCCACAAGGGCGTCCGGCGAGGTC
The DNA here is from genome assembly GCA_019348475.1 of Gemmatimonadota bacterium. GTDB lineage: Bacteria > Gemmatimonadota > Gemmatimonadetes > Longimicrobiales > Longimicrobiaceae > Longimicrobium. The sequence goes on from JAHWJJ010000475.1 coordinate 227, forward strand.
GCGGCGGGATCGAACTCAACCGTCGCGTTCTTCAGCATCAGGTTCACGGCGGCGGCGTTCACCCCGGGCTGCTTTTCCAGCGCGCGCTGGACGCGGCCGGAGCAGGCGGCGCAGGTCATCCCCGAAACCGGAATGGTGACCTTTTCGCCGGCCCCCGGCGGTGCCGCGGGCGGGGCGTCGTGGGCCGCGTGATCGGTGTGCATCGTGGTAGACATGGATCGGTTCCCTCAGTCCTCGACGGTGAGCTTGCCGCGAAGCATGCTCATGCCGCAGGTGAAGTCGAAGGTGCCGGCCTTTTCCGGCGTGATCTCCACCGCCGTCTTCTGGAACGCGGGGAGAAAGCGGCGGATGCCGAACTCCGGGATCACCACCTCTTCCGAGCACCCCGACGTTTCCTGCCGGTCGAACACCAGCCGCACCGGCGCCCCCTTCTTTACCCGCACCTGCGCGGGCGAGTAGCCGCCCTGCACCGCGATGGTCACCTCCTGCACCCCGCCCGCCCCCGCCGCGGCCTGCGCCGCCGGTCCGTGCGAAAAGAAGAAGTACCAGTTTACCCAGGCGATCGCCGCGATCCCCGCCAGCACCACCAGCCATTCCGCTGCACTCATCGCTCCCCTCCCTGAGGCCATTCCGCCGCCGCGCGATCTCCGCGCCACGGCAGAGCGTTGGATACCCCCTCACCCTACCTTGCAGCGTAGTCTAATGTACCCCCTCCCCCTATGTCAAGAGTGATGGTGGAGGGTGATTTATCAGCCCGCCAGGCGCCGGTCCCGTCCATGCGCCGCGGCGCGAATCTCTTCCGGGAATCGCCGCGTCCTAGCCGAGCGAATGAATTCGCCGCTGGGAATTCGCGATGTCCGCCTGCGCGGACGGCTCCTGCCGCACGCCGGGCGCCATGCACGCCCGCGGCCTCTCGCAGTTGAAGCCCCGCGCAGTTTGCGGGGCTTTCCGCGGTCGTTGCGGCGGCTTCAGCCGCTCACGCCCATGCGTACGCGGCGCTGAACGGACGGAGTGTGACGATCCTGAGACGTGCATCATCGCGGCCCTTGACTGATCAAATTCCACTGATGTATCATTCGGCCAGCAGGAGGATGGCGGGTGCGCGGCCGGTGGGCCGCTTTTCCTGGCCGGCATCCATCAACGAGAATTGATACGCGGAGGCAGCGCATGGACGAGAAGCGCGTGGGCGGAGCGGAGCTCCCGGTGGCGGTGATCGGCGCAGGGCCCGTCGGCCTGGCGGCGGCGGCGCACCTCGTGGCGCGGGGGCTGACGCCGCTGGTGCTGGAGGCGGGGGGCCAGGTGGGCGCCAGCATCCGCCGCTGGTCGCACGTCCGCCTCTTTTCCCCCTGGAAGTACCTGGTGGATCCCGCCGCCCGGACGATGCTGCAGGCCGCCGGCTGGACGGAGCCGGACGGGGAGGTGCTCCCCACCGGGGGCGAGCTGGTGGCGCGCTACCTGGAGCCGCTCGCGGCCCTTCCGCGGATCGCGCCGCACGTCCGCACCGGCCGGCGCGTGGAGGCCGTCTCCCGCCGCGGCTACGACAAGGTGAAGACGGCGGGGCGCGAGCAGGCGCCGTTCGAGCTCGTCGTACGCACGGCGGATGGGCGCGGCGAGCGCCTGCTGGCCCGCGCCGTGATCGACGCGTCGGGCACCTGCGCGACGCCCAACCCCATGGGCGCCAGTGGCCTGCCGGTGGAGGGCGAGGCGGAGCTGGCGCACCGCATCCGCTACGGCATCCCCGACGCGCTGGGCCGCGACCGCGCCCGCTACGCCGGCCGCCGGACGCTGGTGGTGGGGAGCGGGCACTCCGCGTTCAACGCGCTGCTGGAGCTGACCGCCCTGGCGCGCCGGGCGCCGGGGACGGAGGTGGTCTGGGCCATCCGCCGCACCGAGCCCGCACTGCTCTTCGGCGGCGGGGAAAAGGACCGGCTCCCCGCACGCGGCAGCCTGGGAACGCGCCTGCGGGAGCTGCTGGACGACGGCGGCGTGAAGCTCATCGCGGGATTCCGCACGACGGGCCTGGTGCGGACGGAGCGCGGCATCGTGGTCGAGGGCGAGGACGAGGCGGTGATCGGGCCGGTGGACGAGCTGGTGGTGGCGACGGGGTTCCGGCCGGAGCTGGGCATGCTGCGCGAGCTGCGGACGAGGCTGGACCCGTGGCTGGAGGCGCCGGTCGCCCTGGGCCCGCTGATCGACCCCAACGTGCACTCCTGTGGAACCGTGTATCCGCACGGATTCCAGGAGCTCTCGCACCCGGAGCGCGACTTATACGTGGTCGGGATGAAGAGCTACGGCCGCGCGCCCACCTTTCTGCTGCCGACCGGATACGAACAGGTGCGCTCCGTGGCCGCCGCCCTGGCGGGCGACCTGGAATCGGCACGGAAGGTGGAACTGGTGCTGCCGGAGACCGGGGTGTGCGCCACGGACCTGGGCGGCTCCGGGTGCTGCTCCGTGCAGGACCAGGCGGGTACGACGCACGAGCCGGTGGCGGGGTCGTGCGGCATCGCCGCGGGATGTGCCTCCGGGCTTGCGGTGCTGGCCGGGGCGCGGGTCGGGGGATGCTGCGGATGAGCACGGCCGCACCCGCGGCCCCGGCGGGCGGCGCCCGGATGTCGGCGCCGCCCGCCGCGCGGTCGCGGCTGTACTACGGCTGGGTGCTCGTCGGCGTGCTGGCAGTGACGGAGACGGTTTCGTACGGCGTGCTGCAGTACGCCTTTCCCGTGTTCCTGGCGCCGATGCACGCGGAGCTTGGCTGGTCGCGGACGGCCATGACCGGCGCGTTCTCCGTGGGATCGCTGGTCTCCGGCTTCGCGGCGGTCCCGGCGGGGCGCTGGGTGGACCGCCACGGCCCGCGCGGGCTGATGACGGCCGGCTCGCTGCTCGCCGCGCTGCTTCTGCTCGCGTGGGCGGCGACGGACGGCCTCGCCGCGTTCTACGCCATCTGGGCGGGTCTGGGGCTGGCGATGGCAGCGGTGCTGTACGAGCCCGCGTTCGCGGTGGTGGCCAGCTGGTTCCACCGGCTGCGCGGCCGCGCGCTGACGGTGCTGACCTTCGTGGCCGGCTTCGCCAGCGTGATCTTCGTTCCGCTGGCCACCTGGCT
>JAHWJJ010000097.1 GCA_019348475.1 Gemmatimonadota bacterium
CGGATGCCGGGGCACATGAACGTGCTGCTGGCCGAGGCCAACGTGCCGTACGACCGGCTGTACGAGATGGACGACATCAACGAGGAGTTCGCCCGCACCGACGTGGTGCTGGTGATCGGCGCCAACGACGTGGTGAACCCCGCCGCGCGCACCGACACGTCGTCCCCCATCTACGGAATGCCGATCCTGAACGTGGACCACGCCAGGACCGTGATCGTCCTCAAGCGCAGCATGGCGGCGGGATATTCAGGCGTGGAGAACGAGCTGTTCTACCACCCCCGCACGGCCATGCTCTTCGGCGACGCCAAGAAGTCCATCGAGAAGCTGGTGTCGGAGGTGAAGGCGCTGTAGAAAAAGTGCGTGAGTGCGTGAGTGCGTGAGTACGGGGGCGCGGCGCCGGGACGGGCGCGCAGGAGGGAAGTCGTTCAGCAAAATTTGCCGGGATGCATGGGATTTGCGGACGTGCGCATCCGCCAAACAGCAGTTTGCCCATACCATACCCCTGGAGGACCCGATGAAGAAACTGGCGCTGGACGTGAATGCCCTTCGCGTGGAGAGCTTCTCCACGAACGACGTCTCGTCCGCCCGCGGCACCGTGCGCGGCTGCGACGACGACACGATGGAGACGGAACACTGCAGCATCGACACCTGCCTGCTCACCACCTGCCTCACCTTGAAGACCTGCGGCGTGGAGGGGGACAACGACGCGGCCGAGAACCGCTGATCCCCCACCGCCGCCACATCCGCCGCCCCGGACCGCCGCCGCGTCCGGGGCGGTTCGGCTGCTCCCCCGGTTTGCCCCCCGGCTGCTTCGCCGTATATTCGGGCACCAGCCGGGGCCGCGGCAGCTGTAGCGGCCGGCCGGTTCTCGTGGACGATGATGAACGCCGGCCGCGCGCCGGCTTTTCTCGGATGGTGTGATGGCGCGTCTGTTCCGCACGAAGGAAGAGGGAAAGAAGTCGCTCTGGGACCGCATCGTGGACGTGGCGCTCACGGACGTCACGGTGCTGGTGAAGGGGCTGGACGAAGGGTCGCTGGAGGGGCTGGAAGAGACGCTGATCGCGGCGGACTTCGGCGTTCCGGCCACGCTGCGCCTGGTCGAAGTCGTCGAAACGCTCGCCGAGCGCGGCGTGGCGAAGTCGCAGCGCGACTTCCTGCGCGCCGTGCGCGAGGAGATCGTCGCGATCCTGCGGGCCGGGCGCTCGGACACGGCGCTGCGCTTCAACTACGACGGCGGACCCACCGTCTTCCTGATCGTGGGCGTCAACGGTGTGGGAAAGACGACGACCATCGCCAAGCTGGCGCACCGCCTGACCGGGCAGGGGCGCAAGGTGATGATTGCGGCAGGCGACACCTTTCGCGCGGGCGCCATCGAGCAGCTGAAGCGCTGGGCGGACCGCGTGGGGTGCGAGTTCGTGGGGAGCGAACCCGGCCGCGACCCCGCCGCCGTCGCCTTCGACGCCATGGAGCAGGCGCAGGCCACCGGGACCGACGTGCTGATCATCGACACGGCCGGGCGGCTGCACACGCAGCACGACCTGATGAAGGAGCTGGAGAAGGTGCAGCGCGTGGTGGGGAAGAAGCTGGAGGGCGCGCCCCACGAGACGCTGATCGTGCTGGACAGCACCGTGGGGCAGAACGCGATGGCGCAGATCCGCACCTTCGGCCAGACGCTGCCGCTCACCGGCATCGTGCTGACGAAGATGGACGGCACCGCGCGCGGCGGGATCGTGGTCGCCCTCAAGGAGGAGTTCGACCTCCCGGTCAAGTTCATCGGCGTGGGCGAAAAGATGGACGACCTGCTCCCTTTCGAGATCGACGCCTTCGCCGAGGAAGTGCTGGAGGTGTGAGGGGAGTGCGTGAGTGCGTGAGTGCGGAATCGGGCTGAGCGAGTAAGCTCGCCTCAGCAACTGCGGAAAGCCCCGCAAACTGCGCGGGGCTTCACCTGCCCCGACGGCGTGCCGGCAGAGCCGGGGGGCTGGAGTGCCGCGGCAGTGCCGGTTCCACGCGCGGGCGAGAAGGTCCTTCGGTCGCGCGCAAAGTATCGATGTGCTTGCGAGTTCCGCGCATGCGCTCCCTCAGGATGACTGGTTCTGCACCAGGCCGATGAAGTGGATGCTGACGCACTTTCGCACTTTCGCACTTTCGCACTTTCGCACTTTCGCACTCTCGCACTTCCACTAACGCACTAACGCACTAACGCACTAACGCACTAACGCACTAACGCACTCCTTGCCCACCTACACGGACCTCGACCGGCCCGCGCAGTTCCTCAAGGGCGTGGGGCCCAAGCGGGCGGACCTGCTGGCCAGGCTGGGTCTGCTCACCGCGCGGGACGTGCTCTACCACGTCCCGCACCGGTACGAGGACGCCTCCACCGTGACCAGGATCCAGGCGCTGGAGCCGGGGATGGACTGCACCATCGTCGGGCGCGTCGTGTCGAAGGGCGTGCTCCCCACGCGGCGCGGCCTGCGGATCTTTCAGGCCGTGGTGCGCGACTCCAGCGCGCTCATCGAGTGCTCCTGGCCCGGCCAGCCCTTTCTGGACCGCACCATCGCGCGTGGCGACCTGCTGCTGCTGCGCGGCACCGTCCGCTTTTACCACGGTCGCCAGTTTCAGCCACGCGAGTACACCGTGCTGGCGCGGGAAAGCGAAGAGGCGGCCGAGGAAAGCGGCACCATCTTTCCCGTCTACCCGGCCACCGAAGGCCTTACGCACCGCCAGGTCCGCACGCTCATCGCTGAGAACCTGGACGACCTGCTGCGCCAGGCCAGGGACGAGGACCCGCTGCCGAAGGAGATCCGGGAGCGCGCTGGCGTGGCCCCGCTGGCGCAGGCGCTGGAGTGGATGCACCGCCCCGGCTCGCTGGCCGAGGCGGAGCAGGGAAGGCGGCGGCTGGCGTTCGAGGAGCTTTTCTTCCTGCAGCTCCTTTACGCCCAGGCACACCACCGCGCGGCCGTCGAGCGCCCGGGGATCGCCTTCGCGCGCCGCGACACCCTGATCAGGCCCTTCCACAGGTCACTTCCCTTCGCGCTGACGGGGGCGCAGAAGCGGGTGCTGAAGGAGATCGGCGACGACATGGCCAGCCCGCGGCGGATGAACCGGCTGCTGCAGGGCGACGTAGGATCCGGAAAGACCGTCGTCGCGCTGTTCGCCATGCTCCGCGCCGTGGAAAACGGACACCAGGGCGCGCTGATGGTGCCCACGGAGATCCTGGCCGAGCAGCACGCGCGCACCGTGCAGAAGCTGCTCCTTGGCCTTCCCGTGGGCGTCACCCTCCTCACCGGGCGCCTGTCGACGAAGCAGTGGAAGGAGGTCAGCTACCGCATCGCCAGCGGCGACGCCGACATCGTAGTGGGCACGCACGCGCTCATCCAGGAGGGGGTGCAGTTCCACCGCCTTGGGCTGGTGGTGGTGGACGAGCAGCACCGCTTCGGCGTCAAGCAGCGCCTGGCCATCCAGGAGATGGGCGTGAACGCCGACACGCTGGTGATGAGCGCCACGCCCATCCCGCGTTCCCTGGCGCTGACGCTGTACGGCGACCTGGACATCTCCGTGCTGGACGAGCGCCCCCCCGGCCGCCGCCCCGTGAAGACGGCGCTGCGGACGGAGTCGTCGCGCCCGAAGGTGCTGAAGTTCGTCCACGAGCAGGTGCGCAAGGGGCGGCAGGCGTACATCGTCTATCCGCTGGTGGAAGAGTCGGAGAAGGTGGAGCTCAAGGCCGCCACGGCGGAGTTCGAGCAGCTGGGCGCCGTGTTTCCCGACCTGCGGATGGCGCTGGTGCACGGGCAGATGCCGGGCGAGGAAAAGGACCGGGTGATGCGCGCCTTCGCCGCCGGCGAGGTGGACGTGCTGGTCTCCACGACGGTGATCGAGGTGGGGATCGACGTGCCGAACGCCACGGTGATGGTGATCGAGCACGCCGAGCGCTTCGGCCTCTCCCAGCTGCACCAGCTGCGCGGGCGCGTGGGGCGCGGAGCGGAGGAGAGCTTCTGCGTCCTCCTCTACGGCGGGCAGGGCTCGCTGGAGCGGCTGAAGGTGTTCGCGTCCACCGAGGACGGCTTCGCGATCGCCGAAGCGGACCTGCGCCTGCGGGGGGCGGGCGACCTGTTCGGCGCGCGGCAGTCGGGGCTCCCCGCGTTCCGCTTCGCCAACCTGGAGACGGACCTCAACCTCCTTTCCGTCGCCCGTGGCGAGGCCCGCGCGATCGTGGAGCGAGATCCCGAGCTCGCGAACCATCCGCAGCTGCGCGAAGCCATCGCCACGCGCTACGAGGAGCGCGCGCGGCTGTTTCGGGTGGGGTAGGGGAGGTTCGCCCGACGAACATTCCCCACCAACGCTCCCGACCCGTGACATCCCGGCGCGACTGAACCGTCGCACGCGGAGAGTGGAAATGCCGGAAGCCCGGTCTCGGCTCCCTCGCGCTCGCCGAACCGGGCTTCACCTGCTCGAGGGTGTTTCCGCGTACGTCGCCGCCGCATGCGCGCCGCACGCGGCGGAGCCCGCGGGCATCACGACCGGCCGCCCGCGGAGTGCGAACCCTGCCCCCGGAGCGGTTGAAGCCCCGCTCGGCCGCGTAGCGGCTGAGGCGGGGCTTATGGCCTTCCCAGCCCGCGGCTTTAGCCGCGGGGGTTCGTGGCGGGCCGCGGGTTGCTCGCGCGGCCGCGGGTTTTCCGAAGCGCCGAATTCCATCCCGCCGTACCGTCCGACGTGGCGCCTCTGTCTACTCCGGCCGGGGCGCCAGGGTATTGCGGATGCGCTGCAGCTCCTCGCGAAGCTCGCGGATGGTGGCGTCGCGGGCGGCCACCTCGCGGCGCAGGCGGGCCACCTCACCGCTCTGATCGCCGCCGCTGGGGCGCACCACCACCGTGGTATCGCCGGGGCGGGTTCGCACGATCACCTCGGGATCGCAGCGCAGGCTTCCCGTCCGCTGCTCGCACGGCAGGGCCAGCTGCCGCGAGAGCGCCAGCAGCATGTCCGCCTCCGGCCGGCGGGTCAGCCGCCCGCCTTCCCTGTCCGCCGCCAGGTACATCTCCAGGTTCTGGGCCGCCAGACCTGCGTCGTACGACGGGTTGGCCGGCTCCAGGTACAGCGTGCCGAGGTAGAACCGCGCCTCGCGGCCGTAGTCGCTGCGCGGGTGCTCCGCGGCCAGGCGCTGGAACGCCGCCATGGCCACGCGGAACGAGTCGCGCTGCATGGCGGCGTGCCCCTGCCGCCACAGGCCGTCGCGGCGGGCGGCGTCGGGGCCCAGGTTCTGGGGGGCGAACACCGCGCACGAGGAAAGCAGCGCGGCCAGGAACAACGTGGTGGCGGTCTTCATCCGGCCATGGGATCGGGCGGTCAGGACGGCGCCTGCGCGGGCGGCCGCTCGGGAAGGAACACGCGAAACCGCGTCCCTTTTCCCTCCTCGCTTTCTGCACCGATCGTGCCCCCGTGCGCCTCGACGATCTCGCGGGCGATCGCCAGCCCCAGCCCGCTTCCCACCGACCGCGGCTGCGCCTCGTTCTCCACCTGGAAGAACTTCTCGAAGATGCGCGGCAGCTTCTCGGGGGCGATCCCCACCCCCGTGTCCTCCACCTCCACGCGGATCCCCCCGTCGTGGCGCGCCGCGTCCACGCGGATGGTGCCGCCGCTGGAGGTGAACTTGAAGGCGTTGGAGAGCAGGTTCCCCAGCACCTCGCTCAGCCGGTCCTCGTCCCCCACGATGCGCGGGGGAAGGTCGTCCGCCAGCCGCACGGGAAAGTCGATGCCGTTCTGCACCGCCAGCACCCGGAAGTCGCTGGTCAGGTCGTCGAAGAACGACCGCAGATCGATCTCCCGCAGCTCCAGGCGCGCCCCGCCGGCCTCGAAGCGGCTCACGTCCAGCAGCCGGTGCACCAGCCGCCCCAGCCGGTCCGTCTGCGCGTTCACCGCCTCCAGCGTCTTGTGCTGCTGCTCGTTCACCTCGCCGTAGATCCCGTCCGCCAGCAGCGTCACGTACCCGCGGATCACGCTCAGCGGCGTCTTGATCTCGTGGCTGGCCACGGACACGAACTCCGCCTTCAGCCGGTCCAGCTCGCGCAGCTGCTCGGTCATGGTGTCGAACGACCGCGCCAGGTCGCCCAGCTCGTCCGGCCGCTCGTCGGGAATGCGCACGTCGGGGTCGAAGTCCCCCTCCGCCACCGTGGCCATGCCCCGCCGCAGCTCGCCGATGGGGCGCAGCAGCGTGCGGGTGAGCAGCACCCCGATCACCAGCGTGGCCGCCAGCGCCAGTCCCAGCGCCACCAGCGTGGTCGTCACCGCGCGGCGGGCGACCACCTCGGCGCGGTCCACCTCGCGCTCGGTGCGCCGGTTGATCGCGCGCTCGATGCGGTCCAGCCGCGGGTCCATCTCCCCGAACCGGTCCTCCAGCGCCCGCCGAACGGTCTCCGCCGCGGTCCGGTCGCCGGCGCCCAGAACCCGGCGCTCCTCCGCCAGCGTGGCCGCGATCCGCGCCCACAGAGCCTCGGCCGGGGCGCTGGCGCCGGCGTACGCCGGGTCCTGGCGCAGCACCTCCAGCGCGCGGCGCACGCGGGCCGCCGCGCTGTCGGCCTGCAGCCGCGGGCGAATGGTGTCGGCCGGGTTCCCGGCAGCCAGGCTTCCCAGCGGGTACAGCGCCACGTAGCGGCGCTGCGCGTCGCTCACCGTCTCCACCCCGCTACGCAGGTCGCCCAGCGCGTCGGTGGCCTCCACCCCCAGGTGGTCCAGGCGGTGCGCGATCTGGTGCAGGTCGTTCAGGGCCAGCAGCCCGTACGCCGCCGGGATGGCGAGCAGCACCGAGATCCCCACCAGCGTCAGGACGATTCGTTGCCTGAGGCTCATCCGTGATCGCCAGGGGAAAGGGGGGTGCGGGCCGTCGCCGGCAGGGCGGATGACGACGGATGCAGGAATCGCGTCACGGCGCCTCCGTGGCGGGCCGGGCCGCGCGCTCCCTGCGCTTCACCTCGTCCCACAGTACGTCCAGCTCCGCCAGCCCCGCGTGGCCCAGCACGACGCCGCGCTCCCGCGCCAGCCCTTCCAGCGCGGCGAAGCGGCGCGCAAACTTGGCGTTGGCCCGGCCCAGCGCCGCGCTGGGGTGCACGTGCGCCAGCCGCGCCAGGTTCACCGCGGCAAAGAGAAGGTCGCCCACCTCGTCCTCCAGCCGGTCCGGGTCGGCGGCCTGCAGCTCGCGGCCGATCTCCTCGGTCTCTTCGCGCACCTTTTCCCAGGCGCCGCGGGGGTCGGGCCAGTCGAAGCCCACCCGGGCCACCCGGTCCTGGATGCGAAAGGCGCGCAGCAGGGGGTCCAGCCCGTGCGGCACCTCGTCCAGGATGCCGCCGCCGGGGCGGTGGGTCCGCTCGCGCGCCTTGATCGCCTCCCACGGCTCCGCCTCGCCCAGGCCGTACAGGTGGGGGTGCCTGCGGCGCATCTTTTGCTCCAGCCCCGCCACCACGTCTTCGCGGCTGAAGGCACCGGTTTCTTCGCCGATCACCACCTGGAAGGCCACGTTCAGCAGCAGGTCGCCCAGCTCGCCGCGCAGCGCCGCCGCGTCGCCGTCGGCGATGGCGCCCGCCACCTCGTGCGCTTCTTCCAGCAGGTAGCGGGTGAGCGACGCCGGCGTCTGCGCCGCGTCCCACGGGCAGTGGGCGCGCAGGAACTCGACCAGCGCCAGGGCGCGGTCCAGGGTGCCGCCTTCTGGGCCGGCGGGGCGGGTTTCGGCTTGCGATCCACTCACGGTCGGCCTAGAATACTCGGTTTGTGTCTGATCCGTCAACGGGGGTTTCCCGGGCCTGGGTAGAGGTGGACGAGGCGGCGCTGCGGCGCAACCTGCGCCGCGTAAAGGACGCCGCGGGGCCCGGCGCGGCCCTGGTGCCCATGCTCAAGGCCAACGCGTACGGCCTGGGGGTGGCCGCCGTGCTGCGCATGGTGCGCGCGGAGCTCGCTCCCGGCGAGCTGTTCGCCGTCGGCGTGGCCGCGGTGGCCGAGGGGGAGGAGCTGCGCGCCCTGGGGTGGACGGGGCGCGTCGTCGTTTTTGCCCCCGCGCCCCCCGGCGAGCTCGCCCGCGCCGCCCGCGCCGGCCTTACCCCCGCGCTTTCGGACCTGGACGGCGTGCGCCGCTGGGCCGCCGCTGCCCGGGACCAGGGGCGCCGGCTGGCGTTTCACGCCGAGGTGGACACGGGGATGGGGCGCGCCGGGTTCCCGTACGCCGACGCGGCCGCCTGGGGGGGCGCGGTGGAGGCGATCGCCGCGGACCTTTTGGAGTGGGAGGGGTGTTTCACGCACTTCCATTCCGCGGACGAGCCGGAGCTGGCGCCCACCGACGAGCAGCAGCGCCGCTTCGCCCGCGCGCTGGAGGCGCTGCCGCCGCCGCGCGGCGGGGCCGTGCGGCGGGTGGTGCACAGCGCCAACAGCGCCGCCTCGGTCCGGCGCCAGGGGTACGGCGGCGACCTGGTGCGGCCCGGGATCTTTCTCTACGGCGGGTCGGCCGGGCCCGGGGCCGTTCCCAAGCCGGTCGTCGCCGTCCGCGCCCGGGTGGCGCTGGTGAAGGACGTGCCGGCGGGGTGGACGTGCGGATACGGGGCCACGTACACCGCGCGGCGCCCGGAGCGCTGGGGGACGCTCGCCATCGGCTACGGCGACGGCATCCCCCGCGCGCTTTCCCCCGCGGGGGGACAGGCGCTGGTCCGCGGGCGGCGCGTGCCGGTCATCGGCCGCATCTCCATGGACATGACGGTGGTGGACCTGACGGAGGTGCCGGAGGCCCGGGCAGGCGACGCCGCCACGCTGATCGGCCGGGACGGCGAGGAGGAGATCGGGCTGGACGAGGTGGCGGCGAAAGCCGGCACCATCTCGTACGAGATCCTCACCGGGCTGGGCGCGCGCCTTCCCCGGGTGTACCTGGACGGAACGCGGACCCCCGGCGCCGCGTAACAAGACGACCCCGCGGCGGCACTGGCCGGCTGGCACGGCCCGGCCGCCGCGCTTTTGCGGGCGCTCCGGCGCCCGCTCACCGAGCACGACCCGGTCTTTCTACGGATGCGATCCCGCTTTCTATTCGGCCTGTTCGCCGCCTTCGCGGCGACGGCGGCCGCCTGCTCCGACGAGACGCCCACGTTCTCGGGTCCGGGCTCGTTTCCGCCGGGGAGCATCGCGGCCACCCGCGAGGTCATCCTGCCGGCGGCGAGCTTCTTTCGCGTGCTGGGCAGCTTCAGCGGCTACAGCGACGCGTCCGACGCGTCGTACCTGGTGGTGGCCAACCAGTTCGAGGGCGAGCTGAACGCGCACGCCCTGGCCCGCTTTCGCGGCTTTCCCCGCACGGTGACCTACGTGCGCAACGGCGCCACCCGGACCGACTCCACCTTCACCATCGCCGAGAGCCGGCTGGTGCTGGGCGTGGACACCCTGGCCGTGGCCGGCGCGCCCTTCACGCTGCAGGTGTGGGAGGCGGCGCAGCGCTGGGACCCGGCGACCGCCACCTGGACGCTGGCCGTGGACTCGGCGGGGGACCGCGTCCCGTGGACGGAGCCCGGCGGCACGCGCGGCGCGCTGCTGGGAGAGGCCACCTACCCCGCGGCCGGCGGCGACTCGCTGGTGGTCCCCCTTTCCGCCGCCGCCTACCAGCGGCTCGCGGACACGCTTTCGCACGGCGTGGTGCTGACGGTGGCCGAGACGGGCGCCCGGGTGGAGTTCTCGGACGTGCTGGTGCGCATCGGCGTGCGCCCCGACAGCGCCAGCCCAGACACCATCGTCCGCTTTACGGCCGGCAGCGGCACCGAGCGCGTGACCGTCTACACGCCGGAGCAGCCGGACGCGCCGCCGGGGACCGTCGGCGTGGGCGGCATCCGTTCCGCCCGCACCCTCCTTGAGCTGAACCTGGACCAGCGCGTCCCCGGGTGCGCCGCGACGGAAACGTGCGCCGACGTGCCGCTGAGCCAGGTGCAGCTGAACCAGGTCGCCGTGCTGCTGCGGCCGGCGGCGGTCCCGCGCGGGTTCGCGGCGCTGAACCGGGTGCCCCTGGCGCTGCGCCTGGTGGTGGAGCCGGAGCTGGGGCGGGTGGCCCCGCTGGGGCAGACCAGCCTGGACCGCGACGTGTCCTTCGCGCGCGGCGACACCCTGCTGGCGCTGCCGGTGACCGCGCTCACCAACTCGCTGATCGCCAACGACTCGCTTCCGCGCACCTTCGCGCTGGTGAGCGAGCTGCCGGGGGTGGACTCGCCCCCCACGTTCGGCGTGCTGTTCCTGGATCCCGACGCGCGGCTGCGCATCGTGTACACGCTTCCCGCCCGCCGTCCGCTGCCATGACCATCGCTCGCACCCTGTGCGCGGCCGCGGCCGCGGCGCTCTCCCTGCTCCCCAACGGCCCGGCGGCGGCGCAGTCGCTGCTCTCGGCGACCGGGCTGGGCACCCCCCTGGAGGCGGTGGACGCCCGGGCCCGCGGGCTGGGCGGGGTGCCGCTGGGGCTTCCCGAGCCGCAGATGTCGCTGGTGAACCCCGCCGCGGCGGTGGGGCTTCCCGCCGCCGGGCTCACCGTCACCTTTCAGGCGGACGAGATCTCCGGCGCGGCGGGCGACCGGGCGCAGGACTACAGCACGGCGCGCTTTCCCGTGGTGCAGGTGGCGTTCCCCATCGGCGAGCGGGTGGTGGCGCAGCTGGGATACGCCGCCGTGCTGGACCAGAACTGGGCGGTGACGCGCGAGGACAGCATCCTGATCACCGGCGAGCGGCTGGCGGTGCTGGACCGGTTCCGCTCCAGCGGCGGGGTGGCGCGGCTGCGCGGCGGGGTGGGATACCGCCTGCTGCCGCGGCTGGACGTGGGCGCCGCCGTGGACGTGTACACCGGCGCCGCGCGCGACACCGCGTACCGCATCTTCACCGTCGGCGGGCTGCTCCCCAGCGTCACCGCCACCACGTACGAGTGGCGTGGCGTGGGGCTGGGCGCCGGCGCCCGGTGGCGCGGCGAGGCGTTCAGCCTTTCCGCGGCGCTCTCGGGGGGCGGCTCGCTCACGGCCGCGGCGCAGGACTCGGGCGTGGTGAGCAAGGAGTACTCGCT
>JAHWJJ010000476.1 GCA_019348475.1 Gemmatimonadota bacterium
CGGGCGTGCACGCCGCCACCCGCGCCAGGTCCTCGCGAAGCAGCTCGCGCACGTGGAGCCGGTAAGCGGCGAGCGCGAACGGGCGCGGCTTGGCGGCCCCGCGCGTCCAGATCCACCCGCGCCTCGTCTCCGCCAGGCCGTCGATCGCCTCCGCGCGGCAGATCTCTTCGAGCAGGAGCGAGTAGAACGCCACCTGCGCGAAGTGCTGGAGCGTCCCGTTGCGGCTCCACTTGATGTCGACCACTCCGAACCGCGCCCGGCCGTCCTTGCCGCGCCGGATGCGGATCAGGTCCGGCTGCGCGGGGTGGATGGCGATGCGCGTGTCCACCCCGTACCGCGACGCGAACGACCCCGGATCGGGAAGCACCAGCTCCGGCTGCACGATCCACCGCGTCTCGCCCGGATCGCGCAGCGCCTCGACCACGCGCGCGTACGGCAGCTTGACCGCATCCCCGTGCTCGTTGCGCCCCGCGGACAGCACGGCTCCGGGAAAGCGGCGCTCGAGCTGCGCCAGCTTCCGCCGCTCGAACACCCGCCCCGCCTGCGTGAGGAGCCCCATCCCCGGCCGCGCGGAAGGCTTGGGGATCTCGATTCCGCGCAGCGCAGGCGGCACCATCTCCCAGCGGAGGCGGCGGTCGCAGCGGAAGCGGAAGTGCTGTGCGGCCAGCGACCCGGTGAGGCGGAGCGCCGTATCTTCGGGGTGGGCCATGCGAACGGGTGCGGACGTGGGCTGGAATCGGGAACGGATGGTACCGGGTGGAGGGGGTGCGGTACAAGCGAAGAGAAGCCGAAGGAGACCCCCTCCCCGCTCGTTCCTCACTGTCCCTTCGCCAAAACTGCTGGGGAGGGGCGTAGGCATGGATGGGTGGGCGGTGCATGGCGCGGCGCGGGGGAGGGCACGGGCAGCCACGTGGGGCGGCCCCTATGGGTTCGGGTGCGAGGGGCGAGGGTCGCATTGGGGGCAAGGGCGGGCAGACACGCAGGTCTGCCCCTACGGGGTCGACGTGCCGGGCAGCGGGCAGCGGGCAGCGGGCAGCGGGCAGCGAGGAACGAGCGGGGGTGAGGGCCCCCGCACCATCCTTGCGTCAACCGCGGCACCCGCTTTATCTTCCCCGCAGTTGAAACTGATTCTCACCTTCAGCTTCCCCGGCGGAACTCAGCGCATGCTGAAGCGTATCTTTGGGCGCAGGGACAAGGCACCGGCTGCCCCCGCGTGCGGCGGGTGCCCGCTGGCGGCGTGCGCCACCGGGTGCAAGGCCGCCGTCCTGCGCATGGACTGCGAGCACGGCGAGGCGCACCGGCTGCGCGGGATGGGGCTCTTCGAAGGCTCCATGGTCCGCGTGCTGGACTCGCGCAACGGGATGCTGCTGGAGGTCAAGGGGTGCAAGCTGGCGCTGGGGCAGTCGCTCGCGTCGTCCATCCAGGTCCTTCCGGTCGGCTGAACCCGTTGGCGAAGACGCTGGCAGAGCTCGGCCCCGGTGAACGGGGCCGCGTCACTTCGGTGGCGGGCGACGCGGACGCCACACGGCGGCTGATGGACATGGGGCTCATCCGCGGGACCACGGTGGAGGTGGTGCGCCGTGCCCCGCTGGGAGATCCGATGGAGGTGAAGCTGCGCGGCTTCATGCTGACCCTGCGCCGCTCCGAGGCAGAGCACATCACGGTGGAGTAGATGGACGCGACCGAAATCGGCGGCACGCTCGCCGCACCCCCCGCACCCTCGCCCGCCCCCGCCGCGCGCGAGGGTGCGCTGCATGTGGCGCTCATCGGCAACCCCAACACGGGGAAGAGCACCCTCTTCAACGCGCTCACCGGGATGCGGCAGCGCGTGGGCAACTACTCCGGCGTCACGGTGGAGCGGGTGGAGGGGCGCTACCGCGACGCGGACGGGCACTCCGTCACCGTGCTGGACCTGCCCGGCACCTACTCGCTGAGCGCGTCGTCGCCCGACGAGGAGATCGCGCTGGGGGTGCTGCTGGGGCGCACGCCCGGTGCCGATGCGCCCGACGTGGTCGTGGTGGTGCTGGACGCGCAGAACCTGGAGCGCAACCTCTTCCTCGCCACGCAGGTGCTGGAGCTGGGGCTGCCCACCGTCGTGGCGCTGAACCAGGTGGACGCGGCGACCGCGGCCGGGCTGCGCATCGACCTGGTGGAGCTGACGCTGGAGCTGGGCGCGCCCGTGGTCGCCACCGTGGCGACACGCGGCGAAGGGCTGGACCTGCTCAAGCAGGCCGTCGCGAAGGCGCCCGGGCTCCCCCGCCCCGGGCGCCGCTTTGCGCTTCCCGCCGAGGCGGCCGAGGCGCTCGCGCCCGTGGAGGCCGCGCTGGTGGCCGGCGGCCTCACCCCGTCCGCGGCGGGGATGGAGGCGCTGCGGCTGCTGGCCGTGCGGCAGCCGGGGCGGCACCTGGCCGGGATCCCGGGGCTGGCCGAGGCGGTGGAGCGGGCGCACGAGGAGATCGAGGCAGCGGGGCTCTCCGCGCGCAGCCTGGAGGCGGAGGTGCGCTACGGGTGGATCGCCGAGGTCGCGGACCGCGTCGTCACGCGCGCCGGGGGCGGCGAGCGCACCCTCACCGACCGCATCGACGCGGTGGCGCTGCACAGGGTGGCGGGGCCGCTGCTCTTCGTGGTGATGATGGGGATCGTCTTCCAGTCGATCTTCACCTGGGCCGAGCCGCTGATCGGCATCGTCGAGGGGCTGATCGGGGGCCTGGGCGACTGGGTGGCGTCGATTCTGCCCTCCGGCGACCTCAACTCGCTGGTGGTGGACGGCGCGATCGCGGGGGTCGGGTCGGTGCTCGTCTTCCTCCCGCAGATCGTCATCCTCTTCCTCTTCATCGGCTTCCTGGAAGACACCGGGTACATGGCCCGCGCCGCCTTCATCATGGACCGCTTCATGAGGAGCGTGGGGCTGCACGGCCGGTCGTTCATCCCGCTCCTTTCCGGGTACGCCTGCGCGGTGCCGGGGGTGATGTCCACGCGCACCATCGAGAGCCCCAAGGACCGGCTGGCCACCATCCTGGTTCTTCCGCTGATGAGCTGCTCGGCGCGCATCCCCATCTACGCGCTCCTGATCGGCACCTTCATCCCGCCGATCGCGGTGGCGGGGGTGTTCAACCTGCAGGGGCTCACGCTGCTGGCGATGTACCTGCTGGGGACGCTGACCGCGCTCGGCGTGGCGGCGATCTTCAAGCGGACGCTCATGCGGGGCAAGGCGCGCCCCATGATCATGGAGCTGCCGCCCTACCGCATCCCCAACCCGCGCTCGCTCTTTCTCTCCGTGGGGCACCGCGCGAGCATGTTCCTGA
>JAHWJJ010000098.1 GCA_019348475.1 Gemmatimonadota bacterium
GCTACGCGGGTGGAGGGGATCTCGCCGCCCGCCGCCCCGGACTTTCCCACCGGCCGCTTCGAGCTGGCGGTGGAGGAGGGGGACGGGACCGAGCGGGATCGCTTTCCCATCGCGCAGCCGCAGACGAAGGTGGGGCGGCAGACGGACAACCCCGCGCTGCAGAGCGAAGTGCAGCTGACCGGGTCGCCCAACGTGAGCCGTCGGCAGCTGGCGCTGGTGTGGGCGGAGCGGGACGGCCGCCCCGGGTTCACGGTGTACAACCTGGGGCTGAACGCCATCCACGTGGGCGACCGCGAGGTCAGCGGCGCCAACGCGGGCAAGGGGGCGCTGGACGTCGGCGGCCTGGGCGACCACGCCACCTGGGTGGCCCCCGGCGAGCCGATCCGCATCGGCGGCCACGGCCCCATCGTCCGCATCCGCGACGCGAACGAGGCGGAGAAGGAGCCGGAGGGCGGCGGCGGGCTGGAGATCAAGGTGGAGCCGCCGGTGGACCCGGACGCGACGCAGTTCGGATAGAAGAGTGCGAAAGTGCGAAAGTGCGAAAGTGCGGGTCCCCCCCACTCCCCGGCGCCTGCCCCCGGCAACTGGGCCGGGAGAGGGTGAGAACGACGCAGTGGGCACTCGGATGAGCCCCGGGACGCGAAACGTTCGGCGGGCGCACGCGTACGCACTCACGCACTAACGCACTAACGCACTAACGCACTAACGCACTTCTTTTCACGTGGGCGGGGATGAGGGGCGCTGTACACCCCATCGGCTGGTGAGGACATCATGGCAGGGCTGGCGCAGTTCCTGGTCGGGCACGTGCTCGACGACCACTACAGGCTGGAGTCGGTGCTGGGCGAGGGCGGCTTCGGCGTCGTCTTTCGCGCCACGGACCTGCGCGGCGAACGCCAGGTCGCGGTAAAGGTGCTCGACGCGCCGCGCGGGATGGGCGCGGTGCAGATCGAACGGCTGCGCCACCGCTTTCAGGGCGAGGCGCAGGTGGCCGCGCGCCTGCCCCTGCACCCCAACCTGGTGCGGGTGCTGGACTACGGCGCCACGGACCAGCTGGACTACCTGGTCATGGAGCTGCTGCGTGGGGAGAGCCTGCGCGAGCGCCTGGCCCGCCAGGACGATCCCGTCCCGCTGCGCACCGCGCTCCGCATCCTGCGCGACGCGGCGCTGGGGGTGGCCGCGGGGCACGAGACGGGGCTCGTTCACCGCGACCTGAAGCCCGCCAACATCTTCCTGGAGGGCGATGCGGCGTGTCCCACGGTGCGCGTGCTGGACTTCGGGATCGCCAAGCTGCTGGACCAGGCGGACGACGAGGAGACGCGGACGCACCTCACCCTCCCCGGCGAATGGTTCGGCAGCGAGTTCTACTCGCCTCCCGAGCACCTGCGCCGCGGCCCGGTGACCCGCGCGTCCGACGTGTACAGCCTGGGCGTGGTCGCCTTCGAGCTGCTGACGCGCACGCGCCTGTTCACGGCGCAGGACCAGGACCGCCGCCGCCACGGCCTTCCCGTTCCCGTGCCGTCGCTGGTCGCGCGCAACCCGGCTATCCCGCGTGACGTGGAGTGGATCGTCCGCAAGGCGCTGGAAGAGGATCCCGCCGACCGCTTCGGCGCCGCGGGCGAGATGGCGGCCGAGCTGCACCGCGCCATCAACCGCCTGCGCCGCGCCACGGACCTGGTGGAAGACGCCACCGTCGCCGCCCCCGTGGCCGCGTCCGCGCGGGAGGACGCGACGCAGGCCGCGTGGGACGAGGGGACGGCGCTGGTCGCGGAGGACGCGGCGCCGCGCGGCGTGTTCGGCCTGCGCCGCCGCGCGAAGGACGCCGATCCCTCCGGGCTGGACCGCGAGGTGGAGCGGCTGCGCTGGAAGAAGGTGCGCCGCCGCGCGCTGCAGGCCGCGGGGATCGGGGCGCTGGCCTTCGGGGGGATCGCCGGCGGGTACGGCATCGCGGCCATGCGCGAGTCGCAGGGGATGGCACAGGCGCCCGTGCCCCCGCGCGTGCTGACGGCGGTGGAAGAGAACGAGGAAGGGATCCGCCGCTTTCGCGACCGCGACTACACCGGCGCGCTGGACCACTTTGCCCGGGCAGCGGAAAAGGCGCCCGGGAACGCGGAGTACGTGAACAACCACGCGTACACGCTGCTGCGCGCCGGCCGCACGGACCAGGCGGTCGCGGCGCTGCAGGAGGTGGTGGCCCGGCATCCGCGTCGCGAGGTGGCGTACAGCAACCTGGCCGAGGCGCAGCTGGCCCGCGGCGACACGGCGGGCGCCATCACCACCATGCAGGCGCTGCTGGCCATCGGCCCCTCCGCCGCGCGGCGGGCCGAGGCGGAGACGCTGCTGGCCCGCCTGGGCGCGGACGTGTGGGACACGCAGGAGTGGGAAGACACGCAGGCCGCGGACGGCCAGATGCGCGTGGACGGCGCCGGGCAGCCCTGGGACGGATGGACGCCGCCCGACGACGGTGCCGACGTGGACACGCGGTTCCCGCACGACGGGGTGACGATCACGCAGGCGCCGCCCGACTGGCCATAGCCCGCCCTCCGCGGCGGCGGCGGCGAGAGTGCGCCACCGCGTCCCGGAAAGCGTGGGGCCGCGGTGCAGTCGGCGCGGCGGACTTCGCGGATTTCCAGCGGCGAATGATTCGCTCCTGGGCGCGAACGCGGCGATCGCCGGACCAGATCCGGGCCGGGGCCTCGTTCGCTCCTGGCGTGAACGAGGCGCGATTGCCGATCAGACGGCGGCGCCGGGGCCGGAGAGAGGACGATACGAACGGGGCGCGCGCCCGGACGTCTACGTAAACAGACCGTGAGCTGATGTCGGGACTGGAATCGCTGCTGAAGGGGCGGGAGCTGGGGGGGCGCTACCGCATCGAAGAGGTGATCGGGCGGGGGGGGATGGGGGCCGTGTACCGCGCGACCGACCAGCGCCTGGGCCGCCCCGTGGCCGTCAAGGTGATCACCGCCTCCGCGGGCAACGACCCCGAGACGCGCGAGCGGCTGCGGGCGCGCTTCAAGCACGAGGCCGCGTCCGCCGCCCGCCTGCCCAAGCACCCCAACGCGGTGACCGTGCACGACTACGGCACCGACGACGAGCTTGGGCTGGACTACATCGTCATGGAGCTGCTGGAGGGCGAGGACCTGGCCACGCGGCTGCAGCGCGGCGGCGTGCCGCCGATGGCCGAGGCGCTGCGCATCCTGCAGCACGCGGCGCGCGGCGTGGCCGTGGGCCACCGCGCCGGCCTCATCCACCGCGACGTAAAGCCCGGCAACGTCTTCCTCGTCCGCCACGGCCAGGAAGAGGAGGTCCGCGTGCTGGACTTCGGCATCGCCAAGGCGATGGCCGAAGAAGACACCGCCTCCGCCGGGCTGACGCACGACGGCCGCGCGCCGCTTTCCCCCGCGTACGCGTCGCCCGAGCAGCTGCGCGGGGACCCGCGCCTGACCCCCGCCTCGGACGTGTTCTCCCTGGGCGCGCTGGGCTTTCAGCTGGTCACGGGCACCCGTCCGTTCACCGACGCGGACCGCGCGCGGATGGGCGCTTGGCTGGAGGTGCCGGTCCCCCCGCTGCGCGCCCGCAATCCGCAGGTGCCCGAAGAGGTGGAGCAGGTCATCCGCCGCGCCCTTCATCCCGATCCCTCGCAGCGCTACCCGGACGCCAACGCGCTGGCCGACGCGCTGGCGGGGCCCATCCGCCGCATCGCGGATACGCCGCTGGGCGCCGCCGTGCCCGCCGCCGCGGGCCCGCTGGTGGACGACGACCGCACGATGCTGGCGGACGCGGACCGCACCGCCTACGCGGGCGACGACGACCGTACCATGCTGGCGCCGCCGCTCCCCGCCCGCGGCACGCCGCAGCCGGTTCCCGTGGCCCGCTCCGGCACCCCGGTGATCACGCCGCCGCGCCGCCGCCAGGTGGCCGAGCAGCGCAGCGGCATCCATCCCATGGTCTGGGTGCTGCTGCTGGCCGTCCTCGGGCTGGCGGGCTTCCTGATCTATCAGCAGATGAGCGGCCGGTCGTCGGTGGGCCCGGTGGTGGCGGACACCATGGCCATCGACACGGCGCGGCAGGACACCATCGACAACGTCGACGCGCTGGCGCTCAGCATGGAGGGGCTGCGCTTTCTGAACGCGGGCGACCCGGCCATGGCGCTGGACTTCTTCCGGCGCGCCAACGAGATCGACCCGCGCAACCCGGAGTACCGCGACCAGATGGCCGTGGCGCTCATACGCCTGGGCCGGCACGCGGAGGCGGCGCAGCTGCTGGAGTCCACCATCCGCATCGAACGGCGCTACGACCTGCTGTACAGCCACCTGGCCGAGGCGCGCCTGGCGCTGGGCGACACCCTGAGCGCCATCCGCGCGCTGGAAGACTTCGTCGAGATCACGCACAACGTCGCGGACCGCCAGCGCGCCATGCAGATGCTGCAGGCGCTCCGCACCCAGCCTCCGCCGGTGGTGCCGGTGCCCGCGCCCTCGGAAAGCATCCGCATCACGCCGCCGCCGGTGCGCGAGGACACCTTTGCGCCGCCGCCGCGCCCGGCCCCGCGCGACAGCATTCGCCTGGGCTTTCCGCGCTGAGGTTGCGGTACGAGGTGGCCGTGCGCGGCTTCGGAGGGGTGGAGCTGGCGGCGTACGGGCTGGCGGATGCCGAGCACCAGGTGGAAAAGGAGATCCGCGCCCTCTGGCCCGCCGCCGCCGCCGTGGAGGTTACGGACGTGGCGCGGGTGGATGAGGCGTCCCGGATCGTGGAGGAGTTCCGGGTGCGCTACCGCGTACGCGGCCTGGTGGCGGTGGAGGCGGATACGCAGGCGGACGCGCGCAAGGCCGCCCTGCGCACCATGCGCGACCGCTTCATCGGCAGCCGCTTCGAGCGGATCACGTGGGAGGTGCCGTAGGCGCGCCCTCGACGGCGCGGTCGTGCACCGCGGGTGTGGACAGCGGACGCTTCCGCGGCGATATTCCGCGATCCCTTCCTCCGAAAACACACCCACATCCGCAGACCCGATGCGCACCCTTGCACTCGCGGCGCTCGCCGCGGTCCTGATCGCCACGCCCGCATTCGCGCAGCAGGGCTCCGACGGGCTCACCGGCACCCGCGTGCGCGTGACGGCGCCGCAGTTCATCCCCGAGCCGGTCACGGGCACGGTGACCTCGTACACGCAGCAGGGGATCGTCGTGGCCGACGAGCTCACGGGCGACTCCATCCTGCTGCCGCTGCGCTCCGTATCCCGCCTGGACAAGTTCGCGGGCGGGAGCGCGGCCTCCACCGCGTGGTATCGCGGCCGCGTGGGCGCCTTCATCGGCGCGGGGCTGGGGCTGATCGCGGGGCCGGTGCTGGCGAAGGTGGTGGACCGGGAGATGGGGGAGATGGCGTTGATCGGCGGCGGTGCGGGCCTTGTCTCGGGGTTCGCCGTCGGCGCCATGGTCGGCGCCGCCTCTCCGCGCGAGCGGTGGACGTGGACGATCCAGCCCTGGGGCTACGACCCCACCCTGCGCCCCGCCGCCGTGCCCCCGGTGCCGCCGGTGCCGGGCGTTCAGCCGCAGGTGCAGGTGGATCCCCAGCCCCAGAGTCCGCCCCCGTCGCAGCCCCAGCCGCAGACGCCGCCCCCGTCGCCGCCCGCCGTTCAGCCGTAGAGCGGGGTTCGCGCTACCGCACCCCTGAATGGCGTCGCTTCGCGCGGACCCCTCACCCCCGGCCCCTCTCCCGCGCGGTTTGCGGGAGAGGGGTGACGCGAGCGCAGCCTCCCCGCGCAAACCGATCGCGAGGATTCAACCGTTCGGGATCCTCCATCGAGGGTGCGGATCTCGTGGCCAGGTTCCAGTTCGAGCAACCTACTACAGCGCCCGCTGCGCGGAGCCCCTCACCCCCGGCCCCTCTCCCGCAACTGCGCGGGAGAGGGGTGACGCGAGCGCAGCCTCCCCGCACAAACCGATCATCGCGAGGATTCTACCGTTCGGGATGATCCGTCGAGGGTGCGGATCTCGCGCCAGGTTCCAGTTCGAGCAACCTACTACAGCGCCCGCTACGCGGAGCCCCTCACCCCCGGCCCCTCTCCCGCAAACTGCGCGGGAGAGGGGTGACGCGAGCGCGGCCCTCTGCGCACCGCGCTGTCCTTCGGAGAGATCTACCTCCGGAACTCTCGCGGCCGGATGTCGCTGAACAGAACCTCGCCTTCTACTGCTGGACGTGGGGCGCCGATGCGTCACGAACCGGGGCCGCCGCCGTTCAGCAGGCGCAGCACGTCGCGCTGGGTGCGGAGAAAGACGTCGGGGGCGGCTTCGTCCAGCGCCTGGCGCGGGAACGGGCCCCAGAGCGCGGCGGCGGTGCGGGTGCCGGCGGCGCGGCCGGCCGCCACGTCGTGGGGAGAATCGCCCACGAACAGCGCTTGGTGCGGTGCCACGCCCAGCCTTTCCAGCGCCAGCAGCACCGGCTCGGGATCCGGCTTGGCTTCCGTGACGTCTTCGGGGGTGACGATGACGTCGAAGTGGCGCACCAGCCCGCACAGCTCCATCCCCCGCAGCGCGGCGCGGCGGCGCTTGCTGGTGACGATCGCAAGCCCGTAGCCGCGCCGCTCCAGCTCCGCCACCGTCTCGGCGGCATCCGGAAACGGGCGCAGCAGGTCGTCGTGGATGGGGTTCTGGTACGTGCGGTACGTATCCAGCATCGCCTGCACCTCCCCGGGATCGCGGCCAAAGCGGCGCATCTGCGCCTCGAGCGTGGTGCCGAACCCGCTCAGCCACACCTCGTCCGGAAGCACGTCGCCCAGGTGCGTGCGCATGGTGTGGCGGTAGCACCGCATCGTGAGTTCGGTGCTGTCCGCCAGCGTGCCGTCGAAGTCGTAGAGTACCGCACGGATCCCGGTGAGGGCCGCGTCCGTCATCCTGCGTTCCCGGTTCTGCGCCGGGTGTCCCCAGCGATGTGGCGGCGTTCCGGCGCACCCACACGTCGGGGTCCACGCATGATCGGCTCGTAGGCCTCCTCGCAACAGATCCTCCCCCGGTCGATCAGCCATTCCCCGTTCCTGCAAGACGTTCCGCCGCGGCGCACACTGTTGCTCGACATAGTCTACACCGACGCGGACGCGCGAGGTAGCCTTCGACCCGGCGACCGGTGAGCGCGTCCTCACGCACCCGCCGTCCGTGGAATGCCGGCATCCGGTTCGGGGCCCATGTTGAGCGCCCGGAGAATGAGCGGCACGACGTGGGTTAGCGAATGCACGTTCAGGAATCGCTCACGGCCGGCGCCCAGGGCGAGGACGGGAACGGGGTTCATGGTGTGCCCGCCGCGGACGTCCTCCACGTTTCCGTGGTCGCTGGAAACCACCAGCAGCGCGTCCGCCGGCAGGGCGTCGGCCAGGGCGCCGAGGAACGCGTCCACCCGCTCCAGCGCGGCGACGGCGGCGGGGAGCGCGCCGCGGTGGCCCGTATAGTCGGTGTCGTAGTGCGCGAACAGCGTCACGTCCGCCTGCGCGGCGATGCCCGAAAGGGTGCGCCCCGCCTGCTCGGGCGTGACCTGGGGAACGTCGCTGCCCAGGTGCTCGCGCCATCGCTCGTTGGTGATGGACGATGCCACGGCGCGCCCTTCGGCCAGCTCGGCGGCGCCGCGGGTGAGCGCGCCGGCAGACTGCGCGGCCAGCATGGGCCCCGCGGGGCGGCGAAAGATGCGCGGATCGGCGGGGGCGCCGGAGAGTGGATACGCGTTCGCGAACGCCGCCGTCCGCCCCGCCTCCACCGCCCGCCGCAGCAGGTTCTCCGCGGCCAGCAGGGGGCGCAGCGGGGTGGGCACCCACGGCCCGAAGTGGCGGCCGTACTCCACGGCGCCGTTGCGGCCCGTGAGCAGGGTGGTCTGCCCCGTCCCGCTCTGCGGCAGGCCGGCCACGGACAGGGTGGCGTCCGCCGCCGCCAGCACCGCCCGCTCCGCGACGATGCGGCCGTCCGCGTCCAGGTCCTCGGCCACCATGCGCGCCCCGCCCAGCAGCCCCTGGATGCGCGGCAGGTGCGCGGCCGCGAACGGATTGTACGCCGGGTCCCCCGCGCCGACACCCACGCCGTCGAGGAACACCAGCAGGGCGCGGCGTGGTTCGGTCACGGCGATGCGGTGGATGGCGGATGCGGACGCGTGCTGCGATGCCGCGAATGTAGGACAAGGGGAGGACAAGGGGACAGGGGGACAAGGGGACAGGGGGACAAGGGCACGGCCGGGTCGGCCTCGGCGCGCGGGTTGTATCCCGCCGCGCTACGCTCTACACTGATTCGGATCCGCCGCCGCACGTCCGCACTCCTGCCCCTTGCACGCCATGCGCCTCGCACTCGTCCCGGCCCTGTGCCTCGCCATCGCCGCCGCGCCGGCGCCCGCGTCCGCGCAGGAGCGTCCGTTCGGTACCCTGCGCGAGCAGGCGGAGGTGCGGCAGGAGTGGCTTCGGTTGCGCCTGGAGCGCGTGCTGCCGCGGCTGATGCGCGAGCAGGACGTGCAGATGTGGATCGTCCCCGTGCGCGAATACGCGGAGGACCCCGTCTTTCCGGCGCTCGTCTCGCCCACCACGATGGCGGCGCGCCGGCGCACCATCTACGTGTTCTGCGACCGGGGGCCGGAGCGCGGGGTGGAGCGCATCGCCATCGGCGGAAGCACGCAGGGCGGGCTGTACCGCGTGGTGCGCGATCCCGGCGCGGCCATGGGCGCGGCGGGCGCCACGGTGCGTCCCGCGGAGCCGTACGGGCCGGACCAGTGGCGCCTGCTTCCGCCGGTGGTGGAGGCGTGCGACCCGCGCACCATCGCCGTGAACATCTCGCACACGCACGCGTTTTCGGACGGGCTGACCGCGGGCGAGTGGGAGCAGCTGCAGGCGGCGCTGCCCCCGGCCTACCGCGACCGAGTGGTGCGACGCGAACTGCTGGCGCTGCACTACCTGGAAGAGCGGCTGCCGGAGATGATGCCCACGTACGTGCGGATGCAGCGCCTGGCGCACGAGATCATCCGCACCGCCTTCTCTTCCGAGGTCATCACACCCGGAGAGACGCGCACCGGCGACGTGGTGTGGTGGATGCGGCAGCGGCTGGCGGATCTGGGCCTCGGCACCTGGTTTCAGCCGTCCGTGACCGTGCAGCGGGCGGGGGTCGAGATGGGGGATTCCGCCAGCCCCGTCATTCAGCGCGGGGACGTGCTGCACACGGACTTCGGCGTGACGGCGCTGGGGCTGAACACGGATACGCAGCACATGGGCTACGTGCTGCGCCCGGGCGAGACCGACGCGCCCGCCGGGCTTTACGCGGCCCTGCGCCGTGCCAACCGCTTGCAGGACCTGCTGCTGGAGGAGATGCGCCCCGGCCTCACCGGCAACGAGGTGCTGCGCCGCACGCGCGAGCGGATGCGCGCGGAAGGGATCGACGGCACCATCTACACGCACCCCGTGGGCGACCACGGGCACGGCGCCGGGCCGCTGATCGGGCTGTGGGACCGGCAGGAGGGCGTCGTGGGCCGCGGCGACGTGGCGCTGCGGCCGAACACCTGGTTCTCCATCGAGCTGCAGGCCACCACGCCCGTGCCCGAGTGGAACGGCCAGCCGGTGCGCATGGCGCTGGAGGAAGAAGCGTGGCTGGACGCCGACGGCACCCGCCGCTGGGTGCTGGCGCGGCAGGAGCGCTTTCACCTGGTGCGGTGAGATCCGCCTGAAGTCTGGGCCCTGCGGGCCGGGACCGTGAGCACGTCCCCGGGGTGTACCGGGCCACTCATATCACAACTTGCGCGGGCCCGCGTCGGCCGGAACCACCGAAAGACGAAGGGGCGCCCCCGAACCAGGTCGGGGGCGCCCATTCATCGTGCGACATCCAGCCGGGGCCGGATCAGCCGCGCTCCATCACCTTGCGGGCGTACCCGTTGTCGGGGTCGCCGCCGCTCTGCAGCACGCGGTCTACCGTGCCGGTGCCGCGGTTGTAGGCGGTGAGCGCCAGGTGCAGGTCGCCGTCGTACCGGTCGATCAGCTCGTTCAGGTAGCGAAAGCCGATCTCCAGGTTGGTCTCGGAGTCGCGCAGGTCGTTCTCCGTGGCGTCGCGCTTGAACCAGCGGGCCGTGGGCAGCATGAGCTGCGTAAGGCCGATGGCCCCCACGCGGCTGGTCGCGTAGTCCTTGAACTCGCTCTCCGTGCGCACCAGCCCGAAGGCGATCTCGGGCTCGATCTCGTTCTTCACCGCGGTGGTGTAGATGAGGTGCGCCAGCTTGTCGGACACGCTGTACCCGCGGGCGCGGTACTTCTCGGCCAGCTGGTCGGGCGTGGCGTGCGCCATCCGCTCCGGGGCCGCCACGATGACCGGGGCCACCTCCATCGACACGCCGCTCCGCACGGCGGTCTGCAGGATCCAGCGGCGCGGCTTGCCGTCCTCGCCCAGCGGGCCGCTGCCCGTGGCGGTGGACACGCCCTGAAGGACCGCGCACCCCAGCAGCACCGCCTGCACCGGCCGGGAGCGCACCAGCGAACGGAAGTCATTGCGCAGCGGTACGTTACGCGATACGGCACGCGGCGAACGGCTCTCGTTGTCCTTCATATGGCTGTCTCCTGTCTCTCACACGACGAACGCGGCTGATCGATCAGGGACCGCCGCGCTCGCCATGCTGTGGGCATTCAACAACCACCAATGTAACCCCTACAAAGCGTTGTGTCAATTGAAGATAGGCGATTTTCCCGGTATCCGGCCCGAAAAAGCCGCATCAGCACTGGATTCCTGTTGCAACGAACGACTTAAGCGAAGGAATACCGAAGTTCTGCGCAACTCCCCGTTTGACAAGGACATTGCGGCCGTTGCAGAGCGTGGGCGGGCCCTCTCCCCCGACCGGCCTTTCGCTCGTTCCTCGCGACGGCGGTCGACCCCTCCCCCAACCCCGGGGGAGGGGTGGCGGTGGGCTGAAGCTCGGGAGCGGGACCGAATTCTCCGCGGAAATGAGGGGCGAGGGGGGCCGTCCGCCTGGCCGGGCCCTCTCCCCCGACCGGCCTTTCGCTCGTTCCTCGCGACGGCGGTCGACC